>NZ_JTLI01000016.1 GCF_000799075.1 Cetobacterium sp. ZOR0034 | reverse complement strand
CATCATTAAACTACTATTCACCTGAGGAGATACTGATAGGAAAAGAGCTAGTAAATCTACTTGGAGATTTTCTAAATCAAAATCTAACTCCTTTAGAGAAAAAGGTGTTTTACTATATATATAAGCAATATAAGTATATTGAGATTGCAGAGCTTTTAAATGAGCCACCTAAAAAAATAGATAATGCTATTCAAAGGGTGAAAAAGAAAATTTTAGGATACTTAGAGGAGTATTCTAAATAAAGTAAAACCAAAATATAAGGATTAATAGAAAAGGGTGTCACACTTTAGTTGTGACACCCTTTTATCATTTTTTAAATTGAATTAGAAGAAGTATTTAGCTCCAATACTTGCTAAAACAATTGCTTCGTCATTAACGATTGGAGAGTCAGTAATCTCATCAGAGAACTTTTCAACTCCTACGATACCGATAAGAGAAAGCTTTTCGCTCATCTTGTATTCAGCTGTTAAAGTAGCTCCGTAAGAGAAAGCTGTATCAGCTTTGTACTCTCTTAAACCATCGAATCTATTTCTTCCAGCCTCTTCAGATGTAACACCGAAGTAGTAATCAGCATAGTCTCCAGAGAATCCTTTCATATGGATACTTGGAACTAAAACTAACTTCTCTCCCATTGGGTATGCTTTGAATGCACTGATTTTAGCTTCTGAACCGTGCTCACCAAATTGAACAGTTGCTCCAGTTCTGATACCAGCGATTCCAGTGTTAAGGTCAGCTCTTAATCCAACCATAGCTTGAGTATCTCTATCGTCGATATTTCTGTATCCAGCACCCATATCCTCAGCTTCAATGGCAAATCCAGCCATAGGATCTAAGTAAGCTGATAATGATAGGTCCTCTCCTCTAAAGAAAGTGTACCCAACTGTGATACCCTTTGCATAGAAGTTACCGTAGTTGATATCTAAAAGTGGTACAGGGTAAGCTTTGTCGTCAGCTCCCTTAAAGATGCTATTAGAAACTCCAGCACCTAATCCAACTCCAACTTTATCGTTAGCTATAGCCATAGAAGATAAAGAAAGAGCTAAAATACCAAGAATAACTTTTTTCATAATTTTTCCCTCCTGATTGTATAATTTTACGGTGAAATTATACCATATAAAGTGATAATCAGCACATTGAAATTTATTACGAAAAAAAGGTATCGTTTTTCAAATAGATTATTTAATAAAATAAAAAACCAAGTGAGTCGGCACTTGGTTCAGTGGTTACTTAGTACACTTTTTCAACTAGTAAAAGAAAAAGTATCCATACGAATATAAGTTTTAACATTTGATTTAAACACCCCCTTTCAGAGGTAAGTAACCACAAGTAAAATTATATCATAATTCCAAAAAATAGAAAAGAGTTGGTTTCCGACTTCCAACTCTTCCTACAATGTTTAAATCAACATTAGCTTATATTCGTTTATGTACAAATTATACATTATCTTTTTCAAAAAGTCAAAAGCATCTATAAAAAATTTAGAGAAAAAGGTATTGTTTTTCAAATAGATTAAGAGATGGACTCTATTCGATCAAACGCCTCTTTTAAAGTCTCTAAAGGGTTTGAACAAGCTATTCTAACTGCTTTATCATCACCAAATGGTTTTCCAGGGATAACTTTGATTCCTAGATTTTCGAAAAGGTAGTTAGAGTACTCGATTGAGTTCATATTAGTTTCACTTATATCCACAAAGATGTAGATTCCACCCTCTGGTGGGAAGGCCTTTAATCCTTTTATGTTATTGATTCTATCTAGTGAGTATTGAACTCTATCTCTATATAGAGGAACAACACTCTCTTTAATAAGGTCTCTATTTTGAAGAGCGGCAAGGGCAGCTCTTTGAGAAACAGAGGATGCGCTATAGACAATAACCTCATTTAGTTTTCTAATTGTATCTATGATAGCACTCGGTCCTATATTGTAACCAACTCTCCAACCAGTCATAGCAAAGTTCTTAGAGAAGCTACAGATTGAAATTGTTCTTTCACTCATCCCATCTAAACTAGCTATAGGAAGGAATGAGTTTGAATAATCATAAAAATCATAGATATCATCTGCATAGATTAAAAGGTCATATTTTTTTGCAAGATTAGCAACAATCTCTAAGCTCTCTTTTGAGTAACAAACGCCAGTTGGATTTGAGGGCGTATTTATAATAATTCCTTTTGTTTTAGGTGTTATAGCTTTTTCTAAATCTGATTTAACAATTTGATAGCTATTCTCAATAGTTGTGTGAACAATCACAGGAATCCCTTTTGCCTCTTCAATCTGATCCATATATACAGGGAAGAAAGGAGCTAAGATGATAACTTCATCCTCAGGATTTAAAGTGGCTTGAAGAGCTAGATACATTCCGTGGCAAGCTCCAGATAAAACGATAATCTCATCCTGAGCTATGTTGTAGTTAGTGAATTCATCTCTATGATATTTTATAATCTCATTTCGAAGCTCTAAATCTCCAAGTGGGTCTGTGTAGTGAGTATGACCGTTTAGAGTATCTTTAAAAGCTGCATTTATAACAATTTCATGAGTATGCACATCTAAGTCACCAATTCCTAAATTGATAATTTTTGCTTTTTCAGGTCCGTCGATAGATTTGAAAGTTGTTTCCTGTTTATTTTGAAATCTCTTTGCTAAAAATTTATCTCCACTCATATGTTTTCTCCTTATATATTTTTTTCTAAAATAGCAATAAACTCATCTCTAGTGAAATTTAAAGGGATATCAGAGTAAGCAGCTGAATCTAAGATTTTTCCAATGACAAGCTCTTTTTTCTCTAAATACTCCTCTCTGATAACAACTTCATTTAAATCAGTTGGAAGTTTTATATTTTTATAGAATGTTTTTAATCTTTCCAATTCGTCGAATTTTTTTTCTAGTTCCAATTGAACCAAAATTCCAAAGGCTACAACCTCACCGTGAAGATGTTCCTCTTCGACTCTTTTAATCTGAGTGAGAGAATCAAATATAGAGTGAGCCAAAGCTCCATTGTATTTAAAATCGATAAGGTTTGAAACTATACCTGTTGTAACTAGAATAACTCCAGCGACCTCTTCAAAATCCTGAGTGACCTCTGTGGCTAAAAGAGCAGAGGCACCGTAATTGAGCATAGATTCTTTACAAAGAAGAGAGAGTTTTTCACCCATAGTTGTATTGAAGTTAAGTCTTTGTCCCTCGGCCTTCATATTCATCTCGTAGTACTTGGCAAGAGTGTCTCCAATCCCTGCCCATAGATATCTCTTTGGCGCATTTAAAATAGTTTCAAGATTTATAAATGTTTTGTGAGGTGGTCTTTTCAAGAAATATAACTCTTGGAAAACGTGATTCTCATGATACATCACAGAGATATATGATACTGCAGCACAAGTAGAAGCGATTGTTGGAACTGTGAAAAGAGGAATATCTAGCTTATCCATCAAAAGTTTTGAAAGATCGATAGCCTTTCCACCTCCGATTCCAATGATAAGGTCGTAGTTGTTCTTTTCTAGATCATGTAAATTATAGTCTAGAAAAGAGTAAGAGCACTCATCGCCATAATGAAAAAAGCTAAAATCTTTGTTTGATAAAATTTTGAATAAATCTTGTTTTACAGCTTCTAAAGATTTAGTACCGTGGATAACTAAGATGTTTTTATAATCTTTAATCTCTTCAGCAAGGCTCTTCCAAATAGAACTTTCCATATATACATCTGTTAAAATCATAACTATTACCTCCCCAAAAAATAAAAATAAAATTTAGATAGTTATATCACAAAACTTGGCATATGTAAAAGAAAAAATAAAAAAATATTTTTTTTAAAAAATAAAATGAAAAAAAGATTGACAAAAGAGCAGAAAATGATTATCATTTTCTAAACATTGATTGAGGGGGCGGTTTCATGAAAAGAGCACTATTACTATTTTGTTTAGTTTCAAATTTAGCTTTGGGAAAAGATGTGTTTAAAATTGGAGCTACTCCAATTCCAGCGGGGGAGATACTAAATGAAATAAAGGGGGATTTAGCAAAAGAGGGATTAGATATAGAGATTGTAGAGTTTACGGATTATATAATGCCAAATTTAGCCTTGGCAGATGGATCTTTAGACGCTAACTTCTTCCAACACAAACCCTATTTAGCTAACTTTATGAAAGAGAAAAAATTGGATTTAGTACCTTTAGAGGATATCTATGTACCACCACTAGGAGGGTATTCGAAAAAGTACAAATCAGTAGAAGAACTGAAAACAGGGGATAAAGTAGCTATACCAAATGATCCAACAAATGGAGGAAGAGCACTGATTTTACTTCATAACAAAGGAGTGATCAAGTTATCTGATCCGACGGATTTAATGGCTACTGAGTTTGATATTGTAGAAAATCCAAAAAAATTAAAGATTGTTTCGCTGCAAGCAGCTCAGCTACCAAGAGCTTTAGATGATGTAGATTTAGCTATCATCAATTGCAACTACGCTTTAGATGCAGGGCTTTCACCTCAAGAGGACTCTCTTATCGTAGAGGGAACGGAGAGTGCTTACGGGAATGTGGTAGCGGTTAGAAAGGGTGACGAAAATAAAGAGGAGATAGCAATTCTAATGAAAGTTCTAAGGAGTGACAGGGTTAGAACGTTCATATTAGAAAAGTATCAAGGTGGAATTATACCGCTATTTTAAATTCTTTAGGAGGTCACTATGAAAATTTTAAAAATGAAAAAGGTTATGAAGGGGATTTTTTTAGTATTGATTGGACTTATTATGTTTAGTTGTGGAGGAAAAAAAGAAACAGCAAAGACTGAGAGAGTTTTCGTTATAGGAACGAATGCTGAATATCCTCCGTTTGAGTATTTAGAAAACGGGAAAATTGTGGGATTAGACCCAGATATAATAGAAGCTATATTTCAGAAGTTGGGTTATCAATATAAGTGGGCAAACATGGAGTTTGGTGGACTTATATCAGCACTTCAAACTGGAAAGATAGATGTCGTTATAGCTGGAATGAGTATAACTCCAGAAAGAGCTAAGATGGTTCATTTCACAGATCCCTATTTGACATCAAATGTGGCAATTATAACAAATAAGACTGCTCCAATCAAGGGTATGGACGACTTAGAAAATAAAAAGTATGGAGCAGAGTTAGGAACAACAAAAGAGGCTACAGCAAAATCGATAGCAGGAACAACAGTAGTTCCATATCAAAATAATACATCGGCACTATTAGCACTAAAAAATAATCAGATCGATGGGATTGTTTTAGATGAAAGCGTGGCTTATGAGTATGTAAAAAATAACTCAGAACTATCTTTAGTTGGTGTTTTGGAGGGGGAACCAAAAGCTATTGCTCTATCAAAAGATGATAAGGATTATGACAAAATAAATGCAGCTCTTTTAGAGCTTATAAAAGATGGAACGATTGAGAACCTGAAAAAGAAATATAATGTAAATTAGAGTGAAAAATGAAAAATGAGAGCCAGATAATGACTCTCATTTTTGTTATTTTTTACTTATAAATATAGAATTTTAGATCATCTCTTTTTTGATGAGATCTTTAGAATATGGTATAATATATTAAAAAAAGGATGTGATAGTATGTGTACAGTTTTATTCAAACCGAAGGTAGATTATATATTTAAGAATTTGTTTGGATCAGAGAAGCATCCCAAAATATTGATATCTTTTTTGAATGCTTGCATTAAACCAGAGAGTCCAATAGTGAGTGCTCAAATAAAAAATAGTGAATTGACAAAAGAGTATATAGAGGATAGTTTTTCAAGGTTGGATATTTTAGCTAAAACAGATAAAGGTGAGATAATAAACATTGAGATGCAAAGAGCTGATGAAAAAAATATGATAAAACGTAGTCTTTACTATTGGTCAAAAGCTTTTTCAGGAGAGTACGGTGGAAAGAGTAGATACAGTGAACTTCCAAGAACAGTGTGTGTAAATGTGTTGGATTTTAATTTACTGGCAGAAGAAAATTACCATAATAAGTATGTTTTGAAAAATGATAAAAATAATGATGTGTTAACAGATGTTATAGAGCTTCATTTTATAGAGTTACCTAAAATGAAAGAGATAGATCCAGACGATCTTTTGAGTGTTTGGACAGGATTTATAAATGATCCAAATGATGAAAAAATAATAGAGTTAGAGAGTAGGGTAGTAGAGCTTCACGAAGCTAAAATAGAATTAGCAAGAATGAGTAGAGACCCGAAAGAAGCGGAGTATTATAGACTGCGTCAAAATGCTATGAGTGAAAGAATGAATGCTCTTTTAGAAGCCGAAGATAAAGGCGTAGTTAGAGGTAGAGCCGAAGGAGAGAAGGTGGCGAAATTAGAAATAGCTAAAACAGCTCTTAAAAATGGATTGAGCTTTGAAATAATATCAGGTATAACAGGATTAAGTATAGAAGAGATAGAGTTATTGAAGTAAATTAGAAAAAACTCCTTAGATTTTTAAGGAGTTTTTTATTTATAAATATTTTGTAGCTGTATTAATAGCATTGAGTTTATTAACTCCTATTTCGAAAGCTTTTTTTTCTATGATGTCATGAACCTTAGAACTGTTGTAAAAATCAATAACTATAACATCAGAGTTAATCTTTTCATCACTGATAATAAGGTCGTATTTCTCATACTTTGCTATAATATTTTTTTTATGGAAAAAAGTTGCTTCTAGTTCAAAATTGACATGAGGAACTAATTTTGCTAATGTTTTTTTGAACACGTTGTGATCGCTAGCACTTACTTCATTAAAAAGAAGTAGTACATTTTTTATATTTGTAAAATTTTCCTCTATCAATGCTCTTCGAAGAACAAAAATAATTGCAAACTTATCTATTAGATATAAATCACAAGAGTGCTCAGAAAGTATAGTTTCTAATTTATGTAAAATAATTTTTTGTGTTTTGTCAAATCTCACACTTTTAAGTTTTAAGATTTTGTTTTCAAATTTAAAGAAAGAAAGATAAAGTTTGCTAAAAAGCATTTTTTCTAAATCAGGATTTAAGAATTTAATTCCAAATTGCTCTTTTAAATCACTCATAAAGTCTAGAGTTTTATCTCTTAGATTGTCTTCTAAAATATTATCGTTGTTATTTAAAGCACTTAGGAAAAAGGCTAGTTCCTCTTTGTACTTAGGAGTAAAATCTTTTCCATACTTGTTGATTAGTGCAGTCAGTTCTTTAAACTCTTTTGTTCCTCTATATCTATCTTTTTGGAAGTTTAAACCATCGAATAGGTCTGTGCAAACTTCTAAAGAGCAAATAAATGATAGTAAAAAATAGTTGATAGATATTTTTACGTGTTTAAGTATAGGATAAAGTTGACTCAATCTAACTTTAGTATCGAATTTTTTTATACTTTTTAGTAAAGTTTTAAGAGGAGGAACGAGAATATCCTCTTCAATAAATAGCTTCATGACCTTTTTATAAAAAAGATGTTTATCTAGATTACTTAACTCTGTCAATGATAGACCTTTTCCATGTAGGTATTCATAGTTAGATCCATTTTTAGAGAACTCCTCTTTTACAGTTTGAAAACATCTAAGAATAGTACTTCTAGAGATATCTAGAAACTCTGCTTCTTTCTCTAAGTTAAGAAAACCGTAAGCGATAAATTTGATATAAAGGTAATCGATTTTCTCTTCAGACGTTAAAATATTAAAATTTTTAAAGAGAGTTCGCCACTGATCTTTAGATAAAGGGAGTGTAAAAGTTGTATCCTCTTTCTCTATTATGGGTAAGTTAAGTGAAACTAAAAAATCGTTAATTTGCGTAATCGTTTTCAAAATTGAACTTTTTTCTACTCTTAAATACAGGTGCATATCTTCTATTGACATCTCGCTCTGAGATAGAATCTTTAAAATATTAGCAGCTGTGTTATTCATTAAGCATCACCTCTTCAATATACTTCTCTTAACATTATAACTTTAGAATCGTAGTAAGTCAAAAAAATTATTTCATCTGTGGAATTAATTTTTTCACAAGGTTAATTATATTTTATTATATGACTAGCATACATCAAAGATTCCTGTTATAATATTATGAAAATATAGATGACGGGAGAAAGAGAAAATGGCATTAGAAGGAGTTATAAAAAAATCAAAGGAGAATACTAGGCAGTATATATATAGAGTCCTTAGAGAGAACATAATGAATTTAAACTTAAAACCTGGAGAGTCTATAGGAGAGATAGAGTTAAGTAAGGTTTTAAATGTTAGTAGAACACCCCTTAGAGAAGCGATAGTTCAATTGATAGAGGAGAAGCTTTTAGAGGTTTTCCCACAGAAGGGATCGTTCGTATCAAAGATCAATCTGAATTTGGTTGGCGAAGCGATATTTGTAAGAGAGACATGTGAGAGTAGAATTTTGAAAATGGCTTGCCAAGATAAAAATGTAGATGAATTGATAAGTAAGTTAGAGAAAAATATAGAGTATCAAAAGATAGTTCTAAATTTTAATGAGGATCTTCATGAGTTCTTTACATTAGATAATGAGTTTCATTATATTCTGTTTGACCACTACAATAAAAAGAATAGTTGGAAAGCCATAAAGAGACTTTCGACACACTATGATAGACTTAGACTTTTAGATGCTTTAGAGAAGACAAACATTAAAGCAACTTTAGACCAGCATATAGATATTGTAGAGTTAATCAAATCAAAAAATATAGAGAAGATAGAGTGCTCAGTTGAGAAACATCTTTTAAACTATAAAGATATGATAAAAAAATATGAGCAAAAATATCCAGAATATTTTTGTGATAAGTAAAAAATAAAAAAAATAAATAATTAAAGACACCTGAAATTTGATTGAAAAATCTGAGTTTTTAGGTGTCTTTTATTTTAAAACGAACAGTAAAGTTTGGAATTAGAACAAAAGTTTTTGTTGACAAAATAAAAAAAACTAGTTATCATACTTGCATACAACTAATACAAAAGTTTAAAAGGAGTTGCGGATGAGAAAATTTATGGACTCAGACTTTTTATTAAAAAGCGATGTTAGTAAAAAGTTATATGAATACGCAGAGAAAATGCCAATATTTGATTATCACTGTCACCTTAATCCAAAGGAGATAGCAGAAAATAAAAGCTATGAAAATATAACACAGATCTGGTTATATGGAGACCACTACAAGTGGAGAGCTATGAGAAGTAATGGAATAGATGAAAAGTATATAACAGGAGATGCAACTGACTTTGAGAAGTTCTTAGCTTTTGCAGAGACGATGGAGTATGCTTATGGAAATCCACTTTTCCACTGGTCACACCTAGAGTTAAAAAGATACTTCGGAATAGAGGAAGTTTTAAATAGAAAGACAGCAGAGATTATCTGGAACAAAGCAAATGAACTTTTAAAAACAGAGGAGTTCAGAGCAAAAAAATTGATTGAAAGATCAAACGTAAAAGCTCTTTGTACAACTGATGATCCAATCGATACATTAGAGTACCACCAAGAGATTTTAAAAGATGAGAACTTCAAAGTTAAAGTTCTTCCAACGTTTAGACCTGATAAGGCTATCTACCTAGAGAAAGAGGATTACCTAATTTGGCTTAGCAAATTAGAGAGTGTATCAAATGAAAAGATAGACTCTTTCAAAAAATTAGTAGCAGTGTTAGAAACTAGAGTAGAATACTTTAAGGCTAATGGATGTCTAGTAACAGACCACAGCTTAGAAGCACCATTCTTCACTAGAGATACAGAAAATAAAATCGAAGAGATTTTCAAGAAGAGATTAGCTGATGAAAAGCTAACTAAAGAGGAAGCGGATATCTATAAAACTGAGATATTCCTAGCACTTGGAAAAATCTACTACAAAAATGATTTAGGAATGCAACTACATATGGGTGCTCTTAGAAACAACAACGAAAGAATGTTCAAGAGATTAGGAGCAGACGTAGGGTTTGATTCAATAGCAGATAATAACTATGGAGAGGTACTATCAAAGTTATTAAACAGCTTAGATGTAAATGGAGAGCTTCCAAAGACAATTCTTTACTGTTTAAATCCAAAGGATAATGAAGTTCTTGGAACGATGATTGGAAACTTCCAAAATAGTGATACTCCAGGAAAGATTCAATTCGGATCTGGATGGTGGTTTAATGACCAAAAGGATGGAATGATTCGTCAAATGACAGCTCTATCTCAACTTGGACTTTTAAGAAGATTTGTAGGAATGCTAACAGACTCAAGAAGTTTCCTATCTTATACAAGACATGAGTATTTCAGAAGAATACTTTGTAACCTTGTAGGAACTTGGGTAGAGGATGGAGAGGTTCCATATGATGAGGAGATTTTAAAAGCTATGATAGAAGAGATATGCTTCATCAATGCAAAGAACTATTTTAAGTTAGAAATTTAATTAATATATAGATATTTTAAGGAGGCAAAAGTGAAATTATCATTTAGATGGTATGGAGAAAACGATCCAGTTAAACTGGAATATATAAAGCAAATCCCTACAATGGATAGCATCGTAACAGCTATATACGACGTTCCAGTTGGAGAGGTTTGGCCAATGGAGAAAATATTAGCTTTAAAGGAAACAGTTGAGAAAGCTGGATTAAAGTTTGATGTTATAGAGAGCGTTCCTGTTCATGAGGATATCAAATTAGGTATCGGAAGAAGAGATGAGTTAATCGAAAACTATAAGCAAAACATAAGAAACTTAGGAGCTGCTGGAGTTAAAGTTATATGCTACAACTTTATGCCAGTATTTGACTGGACTAGATCACAGTTAGATAAAGAGTTAGAGGATGGATCAACAACTCTTGTTTATTACAAGGACCAAGTTGATGCATTAGATCCATTAAACAGCAACCTATCTTTACCTGGATGGGATTCAAGTTACACAAAAGAGCAATTAGCTGAGCTATTCGCTGGATATAAGAGTATCGGAACAGAAGGGTTATGGGCTAACCTAGAGTACTTCTTAAAAGAGATCATTCCAGTTGCTGAGGAAGCGGATGTTGATATGGGTATCCACCCGGACGATCCACCTTGGCCAATCTTCGGTCTTCCAAGAATCATAACTTCTGAGGAGAGCATCGATAGATTATTAAACATCGTAGATAGCAAAAACAACGGATTAACTCTTTGTACAGGGTCTTTAGGATGTGCTAACTTCAACAACATGGAGAAATTAGTAGATAAGTACAGTGCAATGGGAAGAATTCACTTCATGCATGTAAGAAACGTAAAGCTTCTTGAAGATGGTGTAAGCTTCGAAGAGTCAGCTCACTACTCAGGATGTGGATCATTAGACATCGTTGATATTATGAAAGCACTTCATAAGAACAACTTCACAGGATATTTAAGACCAGATCACGGAAGAATGATTTGGGGAGAAACAGGAAAACCAGGATACGGATTATATGACAGAGCTCTTGGAGCAAGTTATATCACTGGAATCTGGGAAACTCTTTCTAAGTTAAAGTAACATTTATTAACAAAAGGAGATATGACATGAAATTAAACTTAAAGGATATAAAAAACATAGATGGTTCATTAGGGGTAATCGTACCAAAATATGATATTGAAAAAGTAAAAGAGGACACATTAAAAACTCCAAAGTGGTTACACTTTGGTGCTGGAAACATCTTTAGAGCATACATGGGGAAAGTAGCACAAGTTTTAATTGAAAAAAATCTAGAGAATACAGGGATTATTGTAGCAGAAAGTTTCGATACAGAGATTATCGAGAAAGCTTATACACCATTTGATAACTTAACTATCTTAACGACGTTAAACAAAAATGGAGATTTCAAAAATGAGATTTTAGGAAGTATTGTAGAGTCAATAGAAGCTACAACTCAAAACTTCGCAGCTTTAGAGGCTATTGTAAACAATCCATCATTACAAATGGTAAGTTTCACAATAACTGAAAAAGGATATAACTTAAAGGACCCAGCAGGAAACTACTTCGGTGTTATTTTAGAAGATTTCAAAAATGGATTCCACTCTCCAAAACATGTGATGACTTTAATTACAAGATTACTTTATTCAAGATTCAAAACTAATGGAGCTCCAATAAGTTTAGTTAGTATGGATAACTGCTCTGGAAACGGAGACAAGATAAGAGAAGCTGTTTTAGAGATAGCTACAGCTTGGAACACTAACGGTGGAATTGAGACTGAGTTCTTAACTTACTTAAAAGATGAATCTAAGGTTGCTTATCCTGTAACTATGATAGATAAGATAACTCCAAGACCAGCTGAAGAGGTAAAAGTAGCTCTTGAGAACCTAGGGTTTGAAGATATGTCACCAGTTATCACAAATAGAAATAGTTTCGTAGCTCCTTTTGTTAATGCTGAGATTCCTGAGTACTTCATAGTTGAGGATAAGTTCCCTAATGGAAGACCAAAGCTAGAAGAAGCAGGAGTGTTCTTAACAGATAGAGAAACTGTTGAAAAGACAGAGAAAATGAAAGTTACAACTTGTTTAAACCCACTACATACAACACTAGCAATATTCGGATGTATTCTAAATAAGAAATCAATCTACGATACTGCAAGTGATGAGGATTTAAACAGATTAATAAAAGAGGTTGGTTATAACGAAGCTTTAGCAGTTGTTGAAAGCCCAGGAATAATCGATCCAAAAGCCTTCATAGATGAGGTTATAAACGAAAGATTCTTAAACCCATATATTCCAGATCAACCAGAAAGAATAGCTACAGATACTTCTCAAAAGATAGCTATCAGATTTGGAGAGACTATAAAGTCATATATGGCTGACGAAACTTTAGATGTTAAATCATTAAAATATATCCCGCTAGTTTTAGCTGGATGGTTTAGATATCTTTTAGGGGTAGATGATAAAGGATTAGAAAGATCAATTAGTAGCGATCCAATGTTAGAGATGCTTAAAAATGAATTAAGTGGAATCGAGTTTGGAAAACCAGAAACTTATACTGGACAACTGAAAAATGTACTTACAAATGAAAGAATATTTGGAGTAAATTTAGAAGAGGTTGGTCTTTCAGAATTAATAGAGAATTACTTTGTGGAAATGTTATCTGGGGAGGATGCAGTTAGAAACACTTTACACAAGTATCTATAATCAAAGTAATTTAAAGTAAAGGGAGTTTAGAAAGATGAAAGTAATGAAAAAGGTTTTAACGGGAACTATGGTGCTTGCTATGGCAGCTCTTTTCACATCTTGTAATCAAGGAGATGGAAAAGAGATCATAAGAATTTCCCACAACCAAGCTGCAGATTATCCAACAAATACAGGACTACTTGCTTTTGAGAAATATATTGAAGAGCACTTAGGTGATAAGTATGATGTTCAAATATTTCCAAATGAACTGTTAGGTTCACAGGTAAATACAGTTGAGCTAACTCAGACAGGGGCTATTAATTTTACAGTTGCAAGTAATGCTATATTAGAGAGTTTTGATGATATATATCAAATCTTTAACTTACCATATCTTTTCAGCAGTACAGAACATTACCACGCTGTTATGGACAATAAAGATATTATAGAACCTATATTTAAATCTACAAAGAAATCTGGATTTGAAGCGGTAGCTTGGCTAGATGCAGGAACAAGAAACTTCTACACGGTGAAGAAGCCTATTCTTACACCTGATGATTTAAAAGGTATGAAAATTAGAGTTCAACAAAGTGCTTCTAATATTAGAATGATGCAACTATTTGGTGGATCAGCAACTCCAATGGGGTTTGGAGAAGTTTATACAGCTCTTCAGCAAAGTGTTATTGATGGAGCAGAAAACAATGAGCCAGCTTTAACAAGTAATAAGCATGGAGAGGTAGCAAAATATTACTCTTATAACATGCACCAAATGGTACCAGATATTGTTATAGGAAATGAAAAGTTTTTAAGTTCTCTTTCAAAAGAGGAGAGAGAGATTTTTGATAAAGGATTCCAAATCATATCTCAAGTTCAAAGAGAAGCTTGGGGAGCATATGTAGAGAAATCTATCGAAGGAGCAAAGGAGATGAACGTACAGTTCTTCCATCCTGATGTATTAGCATTCCAAGAGAGAGTTTTACCACTTCATCAAGAGGTGTTAAAATCTAGTCCTAAATTAGAACCTATATACAATCAAATTCAAGAGATTGGAAAGTCTATGATAGGAGGAAAAGAGAATGAATAATACTAGAAAAATTTTAGATAGAGTTATCTTAGGAGCTTGTGTAGCACTATTTATGTTTATGACAGTGATAGGAACTTATCAAATTTCATCGAGATATATTTTTAGATCACCAAGTACAGTTTCAGAGGAACTTATATCATACTCTTTCGCATGGATGGCGATGCTAGCAGCGTCGTATATCTTTGGAAAAAGAGATCATATGAGAATGGTTTTCTTTATAGATAGATTGACTCACAAAACTCAAGGGTTACTTGGAGTTTTCAGTGAAGCTGCAATATTTCTATTCTCATTAGGAGTTTTAGTAAGAGGAGGGTCTTCAATAACATCTCTTACTATGACTCAAACAACTCCAGCTCTAAGAATATCTATGGGATATATATACGCTGTTCTTCCAATTTGTGGATTGATTATTTGTATGTATTCTCTACTAAATATAAAAGATATCTTAGAACATTTAAAGGAGGAAAAGTAGAATGGTTTTAACAACAGCTCTAATTATGTTTAGTGTTCTGATAGTTACACTAATTTTAGGATTCCCAATAGCTATAAGTATAGGTATCTCATCTATACTTGCTATTTTACCATCACTAGCTTTTGATAATACACTTATTACAGGAGCACAGAGAATATTTTCTGGAATATCTAACTTTACATTGATAGCGATTCCTTTCTTTATCTTAGCTGGAAACATTATGAATCAAGGTGGAATAGCTAAGAAACTAGTTGCGTTTGCACAGTCATTAACTGGAAGAGTTCCAGGATCACTTATGCAAACAAATATACTTGCAAATATGATGTTTGGAGCTATCTCTGGATCTTCAGTTGCAGCTTGTGCTGCTATGGGTGGAATCTTACTACCTATGGAAGAGGAAGAGGGATATGATCCTAAATTAGGTGCTACAGTAAATATAGCTACAGCTCCTACAGGGTTATTAATACCGCCTTCAAACTCACTGATAGTTTACTCTTTAGTAAGTGGAGGAACTTCGGTTGCAGCTCTATTTATGGCTGGATATATTCCAGGTGTTCTATGGGGTCTTGGTTGTATGATTTTAACGTTCTTCTTAGCTAAGGGAAGAGGAATGAAAGGTAAGTCATCAACAAAGCTAGCAGTAGTTTTAGCGACGTTTATAGATGCAATTCCATCATTAGCTTTAATAGTTATTGTTATAGGTGGAATTATTCAAGGTATATTCACTCCTACAGAGGGATCGATAGTTGCAGTTGTATATAGTTTACTGTTATCTATGTTCTTCTATAGAAGTATCAATTTAAAGCAGTTAGTGACTATATTTGAAGAGAGTGCAAAGATGACAGGAATAATTGTTTTCCTAATCGGAGTTTCAACAATTATGTCATGGGTAATGGCTTTCACAGGAGTACCTCAAGCAATCTCTAATCTAATTTTAGGAATTACAGACAATAAATATATAATTCTTCTACTTATGAATGTATTACTTCTATTCGTAGGGACATTTATGGATGTAACTCCAGCAATACTTATATTCACGCCTATATTCCTTCCAATAGTTAAAACGTTTGGAATGACACCAGTTCAATTCGGTATCATAATAGTATTTAACCTTTGTATAGGAAATATAACTCCACCAGTAGGAAATACACTGTTCGTAGGGGTAAAGGTAGCAAAATTAAAGATGGAAGATGTTATGAAAGAGATGATAAAATATTATGCGGTAATAATATTTGTATTACTACTAGTAGTTTATATTCCAGAACTTTCAACTGCATTACCAAGATTAATGGGATTAATAAAATAATATAGTTCAAAAGAGGAAAGGCGATTCGATTTAGAATCGTCTTTTTTGTATTTTTACAGGAAAATAAAAGACATTCAACATGTCAAATTTGCATTCAAAAAAATAAAAAATGGATTATATAATTAACTATATAAATATGTTATTATAATTCAATGTAAAACATTAATTTTGATGTCCAAATAGATTTATAAAATTTATGAAGATGTTTGTAAAAAAGTTGCCTAATCCTAATAATATATACAGTAGACAGGGTGGTTAATATCCATCCTGTCTGTATTTAGGGTGAAATATTGTTGCAAAAATATCCTAAATGAGTTATAATAATACCGAAAGATAAATACGGCAAAGTAGAGGAAACTCTATGACGCAAAGCTATAGGGCCTTTAAAATGGCAGCCAGTTGCACTTAGTTATGAACAACTCATAATATAGGTGTATTTTTTTTTATAAAAATACAACTGTTTTATAGAGTCAAAAACTTTTAATATTAGGGGTGTTACTATGTGTAAAAAGATGGAGATTAAAAATGAATTAAAGAAGTATCATATCAATTATACTCAAGAGGAGATACTATTTACGATAAACGAAACTCCAGGAATTACATTATGTGAGTTGACAAAAAGAATGCAGTTATCAAAAGGATCTGTGTCATTATGTTTAAAGAAGTTAGAAGAGGAAAAACTTATACAAAAGTTTGGAACTTTTGATGACAAAAGAGTATTCAAAATTCATCCTACAAAGATAGGAAAAGATTTATACAGTAAAATTAAATTTATAAAAATTGTAAAAATATAAAAACTCCTTCAAAAATAAAGGAGTTTTTTATTTTATAAAATTGGAAGAGTATACGCTTTGATAAAAGGATACTCTTTATCGGAATTCAGTTTTTCAAAAGTTATAACACAGTTTATATCAGAGTTAGAAAGATAGTTTTCTAATTCATCTGCTTTTATAAAATTCAAAATATTCATATTTTCTTTTAGAAGAAATCTATTTTTTATAATTGGGAAGAGGAATGTTGGAATACGGTCAAAAACAACAAGTGTATTTTTAACGCTACTTAAACTTTCCTCGTGGGAACTCCACATATATAAAAAGATAACATTTGAAAATTGTATATTTTGATAGATTTTTCTTAGAGTAAAGAAAAGTTGAAGACATTTTAATCTATCCTCTTCAGGTAGATTGAATCGTAAAAACTCTAAGTCACATATTTTTAAAGGAATACTTTTGTCATGAGCTAAGCTCACTTTGTTGACAAATTTCTCCAAGAAGTTTGTTTTTGTTATCAGTAGAGATAGATTTTTAAAAACCATCGCTTTTACAGTGTTAATCTCTTTTGAAAGTGAATTTCTCCTTTCGTATAAACCACCATCACAGAATTTTAAAGTATCTAAAAATATGTTTAAGTTTTTTAAAAGTATCTTGCCCATAAAAGAGATTTTAAAAAAACTATAGCAAGATTTCAGTTTCTGATTTCCTATAAAATCTTTAAAATATATTTTGAACTCATTGAAACTCAAAGAGTCTATTGTAGGTTCATCTGGATCCGCTAAATTACCATAGATTATAAAGAAAGCTTTTAGAAGATTTTTGTTTTGTGAAAAATAATCAAAGCTATACTCATTTATAAAGGTATCGACATCTTTATTCAATTTCATATGAAATTGTTCATCAAAAAAATCAAGATAATCTTTTGTAATTATAGTTGGAAGTTCTTCAAACTCAACAAATAGTTTATAAAGATATGATAAACTAGCAAGCTTTAAGTTTTTTTCACTTCCCGAAATAGATATCCCCTTCGCATTTGAGCTATTGATATCTAAATCATAGATGCTAAGAGCTTCTTTAGCGAAAGCCAAGTCAGTTCCGATAACCCTTCTTGAAACCTCTAACAAGCTAGAAAGACTATTTAAATTTATGTATCTATCTCTTAAAAGAATTAAAATTATATAAAGAACTCTATTCTCTTTTGTAAAACGTTGCTCCTTTTTCAAATCACCTAGAAGAGTTGTATTTTTACAAATACAGTTAATCATAGATTGGATTGTAGGTTTGGACTCTTCTGAATCTGTGAAGGAGTAGATTTGTTTTATATAAAGATTAACATTTTGTTTATCCATTTTCAAAAACTCTGCGATAAAATCTGTCGTTTTGTATGACGTATATTCTAATAATTTACAGATTCTTATGTGGTTTGTATTAATATTTATTTTCATAGCAAACTGCTCCTTAAAATTATTATTTCATTGGGCAATATTATAACATGAAAAAAGGAATAAATCAAAAAAAGGTCTTAATTATAAGTTAAGACCTTTTAAAACTTCCTCTAAGATATGGTTGTTAACAAGATTAAGTATATTTAGATAGTTATATGAATCTAAAAGTTTAATATTTTGGTAGATATAACTTTCATCACTTAAAACCAGATTATACTTATGGTTATACAAAGTTGTATTCAATTTATAGAGGAATGCAGGCTCGATATGAAAATTTATATCAGGAGCTTTTACTTTTAAATTATCTTTTAAGTAGTGATCATCGGATATTGTAATCTCATTAAATAGTAAAAGGACATCCTTTACTAACTCTTTATTATGTTCAATTATAATCTTTTTTAAAATGCTCACAATTGAGATTTTATCATGGAAAAATAGTTTGAAATTTAATTCTTTTAAAATATCATCTAAAATATCGATTAATTTCTCATCTGACTGGTCAATAGGAATATTTTTTACTTTAAGTATTTTGTTTTCATATTTAAAAAATGAGATACAGATTTTTCTTAGAAGAATTGTTTCTAAATCTGAATCTAATTTTGAAAAATTTAATCTTTCTTTTATTTTCGATATAAGAATATCTCCTTTATTTCCAATCTCTTTTTCGAAGAAAGAGAGATTGTTTTTTATATTGACCATAAAAATGAAGGTTTGTTCTTGAAAACTTTTATCATACTCTTTCATTGTTAGAGATATAAAATCTTTCAAATCTTTATATTTTGAATAATCTAAATTAGGTACTTTTAAATCAAAGCCACCAAGAGTTTTGTTCAACACAAAAAGTGTTGAAAGGAATGAAATTATAAAATTAGTGCTAGAAATCTCAGCTTTTTTTAATGTAGTATATAATTTTTCAAAAAGTTTCATAAAGTTATATTCAACTAAAACTGAAGCTAAAAGCGAATCTTTTTTTAGGGTAAAATCTCCGTTGATGAAGAATTTTACAAGCTTCTTGCAGAAAACATACTTGCACTCCTCTGAAACGTGAGTGATTCTAACTCCTTTACCGCTTTGGTATGTATATGTAGTACCAGTCGAATCTAATATCTTTTTGATATCTTTGAAGTATCTAACAATAGAGCTTCTAGAAAGATCTAAAATCTCTTTTTCAACCTCTAAGTTTATAAATTTATTGTGTATAAATTTAATAAAAAGATAATCTGAAATCTCATTAGAAGTGATAAAATCCTTTCTTGAAAATATATTTTCCCACTGTTTAATACTCAATGTTAAAGAAAATTCAGAATCCTTTACTTTAATACAGTCAAAAGAGTTGTCTTTTAGAAATTCATTGATCTGTACAATATTTTTTTGAATAGAGTTTTTTTCAACATTGACATATAAAGCCAATGATTCTGGAGAAAAACTCCCTTGAGATAAAAGTTTTAAAATATTTACATTTGTAGAATTCATAGTATTCCCGCCCCCTTTTTAGTAATACTAATACTGTTAGTATAGTAGCATAAAAGAGACAACTAGAAAATACGAAAAATTTCATGATGAATGAAAAAAAATGGGTAAAAAAGTTCATATTTAGAAATAAAAAAAGATACAGATTGACTCTATATCTTTTAAAATGATGGTGGATTTGAAACCCACAGAACTTTAGCGATTCCTTTTCCACAGTTAGAAAGGTAGTGGTTTTTTCCAGAGCTATAATAAAAAGATTCTCCTTTTTTAGCTTTAAAAATTTTATCGCCTAAATGGATATTTATCTCTCCCTCTAGAATATATCCAAACTCCTGTCCATCGTGAGCAATCTCCTCTTTATATCTCCCACCCTCTTCAATAGTTAAAAGAATAGGTTCCATCTGATTTTTTTGAGCATTCGGAATAATCCACTCAACTTTGTACTTTAATTTTGAATCGATGACTTCAAAAGCGTCATTTTCATCAAAGACGATTTTTTCTTCACCGTCATCACTAAAGAAATCTTTTAAATTTGTTCCAAGACCCTCAAGGATATCTCCTAAATTTGCGATAGATGGAGATGTAAGGTCTCTTTCTACTTGAGATATAAAACCTTTTGAAAGTTCGCAACGGCTAGCTAATTCATCCTGAGTAAGGTATTTCTCCTGTCTTAGTCTTTTTAATTTTTTTCCGATTTCCATCTAAATCTCTCCTTAAATTATCGATAATTATAGTATATTCTCTTTTCTAGAAAAAATCAATTGACAAAAATCTAAAAATTTAATATTATATTGTAAAAGTTAAAAATATTAAATTTCAAATATATTTTTTTAAACAAAAGTTTAATATTTTAAGAATTGAATTTAATTTTTTGTTAAAATAATGTAAAAAGTTTGTTAAAAAACTGAAATCGGGGAGGAAAAATTGAAATTAGAAACACTTGGAAGACACATATTAATTGAATTTTACAACTGTGATGAGGAGATACTAAAGGATCCAGTTCTTGTGGATAAGCACATGAATGAGGCGGCAAGAATAGCTAATGCCACTATAGTAGAGTCAGTATTTCATCACTTTAATCCATATGGAGTATCAGGAGCGGTAATAATATCGGAATCACACCTTGCGATACACACATGGCCAGAGTATGGATATGCAGCAGTAGATGTGTTTACATGTGGGGATAAAATAGATCCATGGACAGCCTTTAAATTCTTAGAGGATGTATTTAAATCAGATAGAAGTGAATCGATAGAGGTACCTAGAGGAATGGTAGATAAAATCAGAAACTATTCGACAAAAGAGTTAGGAAAAATTACCTTCAAACCTGAGGAGGAGTAAAAAGATGTTAGATTTATGGTTTACAGAGAAGTGGTCAGAAAATACAAAGTTTTCTATAAAGGTTAAAGAGCATCTATATTCAGAAGAGACACCTTTTCAAAAGATAGATTTCTTTACATCAGATGAGTATGGAAGATTCTTTACATTAGATGGAATGATTATGATAACAGAGAAAGATGAGTTTATATATCACGAGATGATAGCTCACGTTCCTATGTGTACGAATTTAAATATAAAGAGAGTTTTAGTTATCGGTGGAGGAGATGGAGGAACTGTAAGAGAACTTACAAGATACAACTCTATTGAAAAAATCGATATGGTCGAGATTGATGAGAGAGTTGTGAGACTGTCTCAAAAGTATCTACCGTTTACTTCGGATAGATTAGAGGATGAGAGAGTAACTCTTATTTTTGACGATGGATTAAAGTTCGTTGAGGAGTGTGAGAGTGAGGCTTACGATCTTATTTTGGTTGACTCAACAGACCCTATCTCAGTAGGAGAGGGATTGTTTACAACTGAGTTCTACAAGAACTGTTTTAGAGTTTTAAAAGAGGATGGGATTTTAGTAAATCAACACGAATCACCATACTATGAAAGATATGCTACTGAGATGAAAAAAGCTCATGAGAAGATAAAAAATATCTTCCCAATTGCAAAGGTATACCAATTCCATCAACCAACTTACGCTTCGGGGCATTGGCTATTTGGATTTGCTTCTAAAAAGTATGACCCAGTGTCAGATTGTAATGAGAGTGCATGGAACGCTTTAGGATTAGAGACAAACTACTATAACACAGATATCCAAAGAGCGGCATTCGCACTGCCAAACTATGTGAAAAAGCAATTAGAAAAATAAATCTATATATATCTATAAAAATGAGAGGAAAAGAGATATCTTTGCCTCTTTTTTTTGAGGATTTTTAACCAAGATATTGTATAATAGACAAAGAAGTAAATAAAGATTTAGAGGAGGATTTATATGATTTTAATAGTTGTTTTAGTGTTACTAGCATTATTAGTAGCTTATGGTGTAGGAATCTACAATAAGCTTGTTAAAGAGAGAAACTTTGTGGATGAGGCGTTTTCAACAATCGATGCGTATTTGAAGAAAAGATATGATCTGATTCCAAACTTAGTTGAGACAGTAAAAGGTTATAAAGATTATGAAGGTGGAGCTTTAGAAAGAATTATAGCAGCTAGAAATAGATATATGAGTGCAACGACAACAGAGGAGAAAATAGAAAATGAAAATATGATTACGGGAGCTTTAGGTAGATTATTCTCTATAACTGAGGCATATCCAGAGTTAAAAGCAAATCAAAACTTTATGAAACTCCAAGATGAACTTGTAAAAATTGAAGAGGATATTCTTCAAGCTAGAAAATATTACAATGGAAGTGTAAGAGTTTATAATACTATGTGTGAGACTTTCCCAAGCTTAATAGTTGCAAATAACTTTGGATTCAAAAAATATCCATTCTTCAAAGTTGAAAATGAAGAGGAAAGACAAAATGTTAAGGTACAGTTTTAGTTTATTTCTACTCTTAGTTTCTTTAGCTAGTAACATATTTGCAGATTCAGGATATGTTATAGATAACTATCGAGTAGATATAACTATAGATGAGAAAAATATATATCAGGTTTCAGAAAATATAACTGTAGATTTTAAAGAGCCACGAAGAGGGATATATAGAGTTATTCCTGAGGTGTTTAATGGTCGAGATATAAAAGTTAGGAATGTTCAGACGAATGTTCAAACTTCAGCTAAAGATGAGGGAGATTACATATATTTGAGAATGGGAAATCCAAATCTTTATGTGACAGGAATAAAAAATTATCTCATCAAATTCAATCATGATTTAGGATGGGATAGAGAGAGCTCATATGATGAGGTTTATTATAATCTAATTGGAAACGATTGGGATACTACTATAGAAAAATTAGAGTTTACGATAACACTTCCAAAATCATTTGATAAAAGTAAAATTAACTTCACTTCAGGTGTTCGTGGTAGTACGAACAATGAAGGCGTAAAATGGAGCGTGACGGGAAATACAATCTCGGGGTATACAGTTCAACCTTTAGGACCGAAAGAGAGTGTAACCATAGCTTTACCGCTTCCAGAGGGATACTTTGATTTTAGTGCAGAGAAAAGTATATACTATCTTTTAAAAACTTTGCTGTATATAGTTTATATAGCTATTCCAGCAATAGCTTTTATAGTTTGGAAGAAGTTTAGAGATGAAAAGCAGGTTATTCCAACTGTGGAGTTTTATCCACCGGATAATCTTACTCCAACAGAGGTAGGATATTATATAGATGGTGTAGTTCATAGCAAAGATTTAACAAGTTTAATTTTCTATTGGGCTGATAAGGGTTATCTAAAATTAAATGAGATAAAAAGCAGTGGACTTTTCTCAAAAGATGATTTCGAAATAGAGTTTTTAAAATCTGGAAATGATATTTCAAAAGAGTTTGAAAACTATATGTTTAGAGCTTTAGAAAGCTTTAAAAATTTAGATGGAAAAGTTAAAATATCAAGTTTGAAAAATAGATTTTATAAGCATATGGAGAAAGCGAGTGAAGTTTTAGAGATTGATTTGATTATGAATAAAAAAACTTTATATGATTCAAAGTCTTTAAGGATTGGGGATAGCGTCAGAGCGTCAATACTTTTAGTTATTGTTGCTACTATTATATATGTTAACTACTTCAATATTAGAGATATATTAGAGTTGGGAATGACAGTGATTCTAGCTGGGATATCAATTCTAGTAACAGTTGGAATCAGTGCGAAGATAAAAAAGAGAACGGAGTATGGTAGAGAGATTTTAGGACGTGTTCAAGGGTTTAAAAGATTCTTAGAAACAGCTGAAAAAAGAAAATTAGAGATGCTTATAGATGAAAATCCTGGATATTTCTACAACATACTTCCCTATACAATAGTTTTAGGTGTGAGTGATGTATGGGCTGATAAATTCAAGGATTTACAAGTTCCACCACCACAGTGGTATGGAGGAAATAGTGTTGGAAATGTATTTGTTATGACAGCGTTCATGAGAGGAATAAATAACTCTATGGGAGCTTTGAATGAAAGTATGTTATCTTCACCGAAGGCACCGACTAACTTTGGAGGGGGAGGTTCATCTATGGGTGGAGGCTCTTCTGGTGGTGGAGCTGGTGGAGGCGGAGGCGGAAGCTGGTAGTGAAAGAAACATACAAAAACAGTAGTATTAATTTGACCGGCCGTATAAAATTTGATATAATATAAGTCATTATAAAAAGAGCGGGAGGATGAATGCGAAAGGTTTTTGTATTGTATTTTCTTTTATTAACTCAGATTATATTTTCTGCTAACTACATACCAAAAAATACTAAAGAGGAAAAGATATTAGAGAGTTATAAAGGGCGTCAGTTGGTTTTAGGATTAAAATCATCAGATTTTGATAATACTATGATTGATGGAGAGTCTTTGAATAGTATAATTGAAGAGATGTTAGTAGATTATCTAAATTTGAATATCAGAGTAATAAAGAGCGATTGGAATGAGGTAATCACACTTTATAAAAATAAAGAGATTGATATCATGGGAACAATGACTCAAAACGAGCAGAGAAAAGAAAGTTCTGTTTTCAGTTTACCTATATATGACGATTTAATATATATTTCATCTTCAAGTAAGGGGAAATTTGATCCAAATAATTTAGAATCTTTAAATGGAAAAGAGATATATGCAACAGAAAGCTCTCTTTATATTGAGTATTTAGAAAAATTTTTAAAATATAATGATATAGATGCAAAGATTATAGAAGTTAAAGATAGTTACGAAAGAAAAGATAAGATTTTTTTAACATCTAAATATAATGTCTTGAGTTGGGATGAAAGCATAAAAGTTGGTTATCTTCCAGATGTGTCAATAGCACTCAAAAAAGAGCTAGGAGATTTAATAGAGATTATAAATAATGCTCTTTTAGAAAAGTACCAAGGTAAAATAAATAGACATTTAGAAAGAAGAACACATATAACATATCAAAATAAATTTATGTCCTCTTTGACAGATGAGGAGAAGGTTTATCTTCAAGGATTATCACAAATCTCAATAGCTTTAGATTCAAATCATACTTTGAGCTATTACTCTAAAGGTTTGAATAAATTTATTGGTGTTATACCATTCTTTATTGAAAACTTATCAAAAAGAACAGGTATAAAATTTAAAATAATAAATGACAAAAATAATAATTGGAACAATACTTATGCAGATTTTTTAAATAAAAAAATAAGAATTGTTCCTCTTCCAGAGAATAAAGAGTGGAATAAGAAATTAATATTTACAAAGGCGATATATACTCCAACTTTGTATAAAATATCGAGCTTTTATACTCATAATACTAAAGTAGGCGTTGTAAAAGGATCTGTAGAAGAGACGTTTGCAAGGGATTTCTATTCAAATGGGGATATAAAGCTGTATGGAAATTATGATCAATTAGAAAAAGCTTTAAATAGACATGAGATAAACACAGCGCTACAATTTGATATAAATAAAATGGATACGAGCAAGTTCAGAGTTGATGAATTTGTAAAAATACCAATCTCCTTAGCTCTTCATGAAGAGGATGCGATGTTAACAAACATTTTAAATAAGGGGATAAAGAATGGATTAAATCTAAAAAAATTAGAAGAGGAAGCGAATATAATAAAAAAGCAGGAAGCTTTTAATGAATATCAGAAGTTTCAAATGACAAACAAAATATTGTATATTTTGCTAGGAATCTCATGCTTACTTGGAATGGCTTCTATCTATAAGATTCTTTCAAACTATAAAGTGACAAGAGAGTTAAAAAAAGATTTAATTACAGGACTGCCAAATAGAACGGAGTTTTTGAATTTTATTTCAAAGAGAAAAATTTTAAAAGGATATGCAATAACTATGGATATTGATAACTTTAAAGAGATAAATGACAAATATGGTCAAGCATCTGGAGATTATCTTTTAAAAGCTGTAGGACAGTGTTTAAAAAAAATATTCCCAGAGCAGTATATCTATAGAGTTTCTGGAGATGAGTTTGATGTATTTGTTCAAGAGGAGTTTTTAATAGAGAGATTAAACTCTTTAAAAGAGGAATTGAAAGCTTTGAAGTTAGCATATCAATTAGATTTGAGTATAGGTTACTATAAAAAGAGTGGAACAGAGGATTTAGAAAATGCTTTTAAACATGCTTATATGGCTATGGAGGAAGCAAAGAAAAGAAATGGAACTTATTATTTAGAAGCAACAGAGGAGCTTTTAAAAATAAAGAAGAGAGAGTATTCGATAAAATCTCTTTTAAGAAATAAAGATTTATCAGGACTTTATGCTGTGTATCAACCAAAGTTTGATATAAAAACAAAGAGAGTTATTGGTGGAGAAAGCTTAGCTAGATGGTCTGATAAAGAGCTAGGATTTATATCACCAGCTGAGTTTATTCCAATAGCTGAGGAGATAAATCTGATTCATTTAGTGGATTATAAAATAGCTGATGAGACTATAAAGTTTATTAGGGATTTAAAAGAGAATGAGTTAGTTGATGATGAGTTTAAGTTGTCATTCAATCTTTCTATGAATACTTTAGAAAGAGACGATGTTGTTCAAAAGATAAAAGAGCTGTTAGAAAAAAATGATGTTTTAGGAAAATGGTTAGAAGTTGAAATAACAGAATCGATTTTCTCAACAAATTTAAAAACTACACTATTGAAGATAGATGAATTAAAAAGACTCGGATTATCTCTCGCTATGGATGATTTCACAGCAGGGCATTCCACAGTTAGTTTACTTCCACTTTTACCACTTGAAGTTGTAAAATTTGATAAAGGTATACTAGATGCCATAGGAACAAAGGATAACTTAGTAGCTTCTAATATCTATAGTGCACTTATAGGTCTTGTGAAGGATTTAAATGTTATGATTGTTGCAGAGGGAATTGAAACTGAAGCACAATTACTATTCCTAGCTAGTTCTAATGTAAGGATAGGACAGGGTTATATATTTAGTAAACCTATAACAAAGGATGAATTTGAAGAAAAATTATAATAAAAATTTAAAAGGAAATTAAAATATATAAGGTATATATTTGTAGACAAACCTTCTTTAGATTAATCTGAAGAAGGTTTTTTAGTTTTTATCTACAAATTTGACTCGCGGTTCAAAAAGACTTTACTTTTTGTAAAAATGTGCTATACTAAAAATGAACAAAAAACAAAGTAGTGTAAAAATAACGGAGGTGTTCAAATGAAGCTGTCTAGCTATCTATCAGAAAAGGTAATTATTCCCAACATAAAAGGGAGTAATATAAACGAGTTGGTAGAGAATATGTTGAATCAATTAGTTGAAAACAACAAAGTGTTAAAACTTGAAAAAGAGATTATGAAAAAGGCTGTTTTGAAGAGAGAGGAAGAAGCATCAACATACTTAGGGTATGGAGTAGCTATCCCACACGCGAGGTTAGAGCACTATGATGATATATTAGTAGCAATTGGTTTCCCAGAAAAACCTATTAAAGTAAAAACTTTAGATAATAAAGAAGAGGAATTAAAAATAGTTATCCTTGTACTTGCTGATGTATTAAAAAGTAAAAAAATATTAAAAATAATGTCAGGAATCTCTAAATTAGCTATAAAAAATAGAGATGTTTTAGATAAAATAATAGCAGGAAAAGATCCTGTTCAAACAATAAAGATATTAAAAGCTGAAAATATAGAGATAGATCACAACATAACAGCTGAAGATTTGATGACAAATACTCCAGGACCTGCAAGTGTAACTAATACACTAGAGGATATAGCAAAGAGAATAGTTATGGAAAAGGTAAGTGGAATTCCTGTTGTGGATAAAAATAACAAGTTCTTAGGAGAGATAACTGAAAGAGAGCTTATCGCCTTTGGAATGCCAAAGTATACAACAATTTTAAATGATTTAAACTTTATGACTGTTGGAGAACCTTTTGAGAACTACCTAATAAATGAGAAAACAACTACGATAGAAGAACTTTATAGACAAGATGGAGTTGTAACAGTAGATAAAGAAGCATCTTTAATGGAGGTTTCATATCTATTTATGAATCGTGGAGTTACTAGAATATATGTTATTGAAAATGGAAGGTATCTTGGAATTATTCTAAGGTCGGATATTATAAGAAAAATATTACATATATAAAAGGAAGTGAGTTTATGTTAAGCTTAGTATTAGGACTCTCTATATTTATTGCAGTGTTCTACTGTATAATAACAGAGAAAGTCCCAGGGGCATGGGCAACTATGATTGGTGGTTTAGCTATGTCTATGGTTGGTTTATTTAATGAAGAGGAAGCACTACATGCAATAGCAAGTAGATTAGAGATTTTATTCCTATTGATAGGTATGATGATTATAGTTCATTTGATATCAGAAACTGGTGTTTTCCAATGGTTTGCAATTACGTTAGCTAAATTTGTTAGAGGGGAACCATTCCTTCTGATAGTATTTTTAGCGATAGTAACAGCTATATGTTCGGCGTTTTTAGATAACGTTACAACGATATTGTTAATGGCGCCTATATCGATTTTACTTGCGGGAGAGTTAAAATTAAATCCATTCCCATTTGTAATAACAGAGATTATGGCTGCGAATATAGGTGGAAATGCAACACTGATTGGAGATCCAACTCAACTGATCATCGGGCATGAGAGTGGTCTTGGGTTCAATGAGTTTCTATTCAATACATCACCAGTAGCTATAATATCTATGGTAGTTTTACTAGTGAATGTATACTTTATCTACGGAAAAGATTTCCATGTTTCAACAGAGCTAAAAGCTAGAATCATGGAGATGAATCCAAGCAGAACTTTAAAAGATAAAAAGTTATTAAAAGAAGCTGGGATTATATTCTCGTTGGTTATTCTTGGATTTGTATTAAACAACTTTATAAATAAAGGGCTTGCAATAATCTCTTTAAGTGGAGCAATACTTCTTGTAACAATAGCTAAGAGAAAACCTGCAGATGTATTTAAACATGTTGAGTGGGATACACTGTTCTTCTTCATAGGACTATTTATGATGGTTCTTGGAATAGAAAAAATCCATGTTATAGATGTGATTGGTGAAGAGATGATAAAACTTACAAAAGGAAACTTCCAATTTGCAACTTACTCTATAATGACTCTATCAGCACTATTTACATCAATTATAGGTAACGTAGCAAATGCAGCGACAGTTTCAAAGATTATAGATGTTATGGCACCTACATTTAATGGTGTTCATACTGATGCTCTTTGGTGGGCACTATCATTTGGATCATGTTTAGGTGGAAACATCTCGATACTAGGTTCAGCAACAAACGTTGTAGCTGTAGGAGTAGCAGGGAAATCTGGTTGTAAAATAGATTTCGTACAATTCTTAAAATTTGGAGCACTTATAGCTGTACAAACTCTTGTAATTGCTGGTATATATCTAAAGCTTAGATATATGTAAAATATTTTGTAATAAAAAAATAAAATTCCCTCTAGTAAAAGTACTAATAAAGGTATATAATGTCTGAGCATTATTTATTTTATAAGTACAACGGAGGGATTTTTTTTATGAAAAACAATATGAGTTCAAAGAGTGGTGGTGCTGTCTTAGGTGCCGCTTTTTTAATGGCGACATCTGCGGTAGGACCTGGCTTTTTGACTCAAGCATCAATTTTTACAGAGCAATTTAAAGCTAATTTTGCATTCTCTATTTTATTATCTATTTTGATAACACTGGTGGTTCAACTAAATATCTCAAGAGTTATTGGAGTATCAGGGATGAGAGGGCAGGATTTAGCAAATAAAATTGTTCCAGGGTTAGGGTATTTGATTGCTGTTTTAGTTGCTCTTGGTGGATTTGCTTTCAATATAGGAAATGTTGGAGGAGCAGCATTAGGTTTAAATGTATTATTTGGATTTGATTTAACATATTCAGCTCTGCTTGCTGGAGGGATAGGAGCTATGATTTTTATCTCTAAGGACGCAGGAAAGTTTATTGATAAATTTACAAAGGTACTTGGGGTTTTGATGATTTTGGTGATATCGTATGTGGCTTTAGAGAGTAAACCACCTGTTACAGAGGCCGCTTATAGTGCAATATTTCCAGAGAGTTATAGTGATTTGAGTTTCTCACTGCTGACACTTCTTGGAGGAACAATAGGAGGTTATATAATATTTGCTGGAGGACATAGACTTTTAGATGCGAATATTAAAGGTGAAGAAAACTTGAAAAATATAAATAAAAGTTTATTTATAGGTGTAAGTATAGCTTCGATTATAAGAATAGCACTTTTCTTGGCGGTTTTAGGAGTTGTATCTTCTGGTGCAAAACTTAATCCAGATAATCCTCCAGCTTCAGCTTTTATGCAGGGAGCGGGTTATATCGGCTATAAGATATTTGGAGTTGTGATTTTAGCTTCATCTTTAGGAACAATTGTAGGTGCGGCTTATACATCAATCTCATTTTTGAAAACTCTTTTTCCCTTTGTTTTAAAATATGAAAAGAGATTTATAATAGGGTTTATTCTGCTTTCAACAATTGTTATGGCAGGAATTGGAAAGCCAGTATCACTTCTAGTTTTAGCAGGTGCATTGAATGGACTTATTCTGCCAATAACTTTAGGTATTACACTACTTGCTTCTAGGAAAAAGGAGATAGTAGGGAATTATAGGCACTCAAGAGTTTTGACGATATTTGGTGTTATTATTGTTCTAGTTATGGGGTATGAAGGGATATCTTCATTAGATAGCATATTCTCAATTCTTTAAAAGGTATGAAGCGTATCAGAGATAGATGAAATCTGATACGCTTTTTTTATTGTGGTTGGAAAATTTTAAAGCTTCCACGATTTTCAAGATAGGTTCCAAAAACAATGTAGTTCTCATCTCTATAGAAGAATGTATCGCCCTCTTGAAACTCTTTTATATCCTTTAGAAACTTAAAATTAAGTGAGTAATAAAAATTATATCCAATCATTATATTGTATATAGTTTTTGTAAAAGTAGAGATATCTTTATATAGTGAGATTTTTTCTTTAATAAGAGTGTGATTATTAAGTTGAAGAATCTCTTCGATATTTTCACCTTTTCTTTTTAGGTAGTTTATAAGCTCGGCATCTGAAAGAGTCAAATTATTCTCCTTTAAAAATAAAATAGCTCTTTTACATTGAATAAATCCGATATCATTTATACAACTATTTATAGATTCCCAAACGTTTTTATAATCCTCAATATTATTTTTGACAAGCTGAATCAAGTAGTTTGTCTCAGCACTCTTTTGAATAAGAGCATTATTTTTTAAGAGAAACTCTATAGCTGTAACTTTGTTGTTTTTAGCATCCCCTTTCTTGATTTTATTATAGATTAGGGTGTAGTTAGAGTGACTATTGATGCTTTGAAGTAATGGCTTTAAAAGAGCTTTCTCAAAATCAAAAAAACGATCATAAGCTTCATCTTTTATATTGAAGAGTTCTTTTAACTCCTCAATCGTCAGAGTTAAACTAATGTTTTCAGAGTTATTCTTCAAAACAAGATTAAAAAAATTATGAGAAGATCTTTTTCTGAAGTAGAAAAAAGTTCTTAAAGAGATTGAACACTCAACACTGTTTTTTTTAAAAGCATTTATAATCATTGGTGGAACAGTGATATTGAATTTACCATTAGTTTCAGAGAAAAAGCTTACATAGGGGAAAAATACACGAGTGTATCTGTTCTCGGCATCACAGTAAGAGTAGCCTATATATTTTTCCATCAACCCTTTTAATCCGATTTGAATATCATCATCGCTTAATTTTTTAAAGTCATCAGCAGTTAAAAGAAAATCGGTTTTAAGTTCAACATCATCTTTTTTTAATTGCTCTATTTTTTTTAAAATTGTTAGAAAGATACTGTTTTCAAGTTTAGAAGTACGTTTATCTATAGTTATATCCTGATTTAAAATTTGAGAGCTCATATTTTTTCACCTCAATAGAATTTTTTTTAATTATTTTTTTATATTTTATCATAGAAATAGACGAAACAAAATTATAAAAATAGATAATAAAAAATATAAAAATATGAAATAGACGAAACAAAAAAGCAAAAATAGCAAATTTGACAGAAAAAAAGGTTTAAAGTATAGTTAGAGCATAAGATAAAAACCAGAGGGAGTGAGAGAGATGTTAGAAAAAAAGTATATGAAATTAAAGCTAACTGGTAAGACAAAAGATGAAATATTATCAGAACTTGTAGAGGTTCTAAATGAAGGTGGAGCATTAGAAAATAAAGATGAGTTTCTAAAAGTTGTAAAACAAAGAGAGGCAACATCATCAACTGGATTGGAAGAGGGAATAGCTATTCCACATGGGAAAACTAAAGCTGTTAGAAAACCAGCAGTAGCTTTTGGAAGATCAGAGGGTGTTGACTTTGATTCGTTAGATGGAGAACCATCAAAACTATTCTTTATGATTGCAGCACCAGAGGATGCAACAGATTCTCATATAGAAACACTATCTAAACTTACAAATAAATTATTGGATGATGAGTTAAGAGAAAGATTAGAGTTAGCTAAAACGGAGGATGAGGTATTAGCTATTTTAAATGAGGAGAAAAAGGTAGAGGAAAAAGTAGTGGATAAAAGAGCTGGATTTGTAGTAGCAGTTACAGCTTGTCCAGTAGGAATAGCTCATACATATATGGCAGCAGATTCTTTAGTAAATAAAGGGAAAGAGCTTGGTGTAGAGATAAAGGTTGAAACAAATGGAAGCGTAGGAGTTAAAAATGAACTTACAGCTGAGGATATAAAAAGAGCAACTGGAGTTATCGTAGCAGCGGATAAAACTATAGATATGGATAGATTTGCTGGAAAAAGAGTAATACAAGTTCCTGTAAAGCAAGCTATAAGAGTTCCAAAAGAGTTAATTGAGAAAACTTTAAATGGAGAGGGAGATATCTATGTGGCTTCTTCAAATTCAAATAAAGATAAGCAGGGAGATAAAAAGGAAAAAACTGGAATTTATAAACATCTTATGAATGGTGTTTCTCATATGCTTCCTTTGGTTGTATGTGGTGGAGTTTTAATAGCTCTTTCAATAGCATTATCAGGAATTAAAGCTGGGTCAGGTGCAGATGTAAGTAATCCGTTCTTTAAATCTATGTTGGATTTAGGAGCAGCAGCATTTGGACTTATGATTCCAATTCTTGCAGGATACATAGCTATGAGTATAGCCGATAGACCAGGACTTGCTCCAGGTTTAGTTGGAGGTGCGTTAGCAAATAGTGTTGGTGCAGGATTCTTAGGTGGTATGGTTGCCGGTTTTGCTGCAGGTTATATAGCTAAGTGGGTTAAATCTTGGAATGTTCCAGAGGGATTAAAACCGATTATGCCTATATTTGTTATACCATTGGTTTCAACATCTTTAGTTGGAGTTATTATGTACTTTATAGGTGCACCTATAAGTGGATTTATGAATATGTTAACAGATGTATTAAAGGGTATGGAATCAGGTTCTATTTTCTTAGCACTGATTTTAGGATGTATGATTTCGTTTGATATGGGTGGACCGATAAATAAAGTTGCTTTCCTATTTGGATCAGCTATGATAACTCAAGGTGTACCAACAGTTATGGGACCAATAGCAGTTGCAATCTGTATTCCACCAATAAGTATGGGAATAGCTACAATGATGGCTCCAAAAAATTATGAGAGTGGAGAGAGAGAAGCTGGAAAAGCAGCATTTGCAATGGGACTTATTGGAATTACAGAGGGAGCTATTCCGTTTGCAGCAGCAGATCCGTTTAGAGTTATTCCATCAATAATGGTTGGAAGTGGAGTTGGAGCAGTTATAGCTGCAATAGGAAAAGTAGCAGATCATGCACCTCATGGAGGACCAATCGTATTACCAGTGGTTGAGAATAAACTTATGTTTATAGTTGCAATAGTTGTAGGATCACTTGTTAGTGCGATAATGGTAAATATTCTTAAAAAAATAAAAAAGTAAATTAACAAAATATTGATGAAATCTAGCTCCCATGATACTATTTAAGAAAAAGTACGTGGGAGTTTTTTATGAGAAAAAGAGTGTTAAAAAGTATTATTCAGATTATTCCTATATTTATAATAGGTGGGATATTGTCAGTTATTTCACTTTATAGCAATAATCAATTTATAAAGCAACTCAGTGATTATAGCTTTCTTATGGTGCCACCACTTTTAGGTGGAAGTATAGCAAAGGAGATCTCTGGAAGCGTCGGCTTTATACCTGGGATGATATTGGGATATCTATCAGGAACTATTGGTCTTGGAATGTTTGGGGGAATTTTTGTAGGAATACTTTTAGGGTATTTTATAAATGGATTGAAAAAGATAGAGACTTCAATTGAGATGTCTTCGATAATGTATATTGTTATTATTCCGATTTTATCAACTTTATTTGTTGGATTGGGACTACATTATATTTTTCAAGAACCGATGAAGCATATATTAGATGGCTTAGCACAATACCTAAATAGTTTAGATGATAAAAATAATATATTTTTAAATTTTGTTTTAGGAGGATTGATTGGTGTAGACTTAGGAGGACCAATTAATAAAGTTGCATATGTCTATGCTACAAACACCTTGGAATATGGTAGGGGAGATGCAATGGGAGCCATAGCAGTCGCAATATCAACCCCACCTTTAGCTCTTGGAATATCACAATTTGTATTAAAAAATAGATTTTCTAAAACAGAAAGAGAAGCTGGATTGATTTCGATACTTTTAGGAATACTTGGAATTACAGAGGGTGCCTTGCTATTTTTGACAAGAGATATAGCTGTTCTTCCAACTACAGTAATAGGAGCTGCTATAGGAGCTGCAGCAGCGACAGTTTTAAAAGTTGAGTCGATGGTACCCCATGGAGGAATGATTATACTTCCTCTGATAGACAATAAGATAGGATTTTTAAGTGCTCTTTTCATAGGTGTTGCTTCAACAATATTTATGTTGTATTTCTTGAAAAAAGGAGAAAAAAATGGATAGAAGTGTTGAAAATATCCATCTTTTGATGGTAAAAGATAATTTAGAATTTAAAGAGATTGAGCTTTTAGAGGGATATAAATTTGTAGCATATAGTTCTGGTTTAAAAGATAAATGGGTAGATATTCAGTTAAATTCAGGTCATATTCTAGAAAGAGAAGAGGGAGAAAACTATTTTGAGGATGTCTTTTTAAAAAAAGAAAAGTTGTTAGAAGAGTTAATGATTTTTATAGAGAGTCCTAATGGTGAAATTGTAGGAACTGGAGCTATCTGGGAAGGAAAACATTTTCAAAATGATAAAAAAAGAGAGTATCGTTTACACTGGATAGCTATCGATCCAAAGCATGGTGGAAAAGGGTTAGCAAAAGCTCTTGTATCAAAGTTGTTAAGTATATTTAAAGATAAAAAAATGGGAGAGGGATTATACCTCTCCACACAAACTTGTAGCTATGTAGCTATAAAAATCTATCAGAATTTTGGTTTTCAACCTTACAATTTAAAAGAAGATAGTGTAGGTTGGAGTATAGTTTTTCAAAAACTTAATGAGAGATAAAGATTTTATCAAACTCTTTATGATGAATTAAGAAAATATCAACAAGAGCGGGGTCGAAATGTTCACCACGTTCTTTTTTTATTATTTCAACAGCAACATCATGAGTGAATCCATCTTTATACACTCTTTTTTGGCGAAGAGCATCATATACATCAGCTAAAGCAACAATTCTAGCTTCTAAAGGGATAGCATCCCCACTTAATCCAAACCAATAGCCTTTTCCATTCCATTTTTCATGATGGTAAAGAGCTATATTTTCAGCAATAGGTCCAAGTTGCATCTTTTGAACAAGTTCTTTTCCAAAGATAACATGTTTTTTCATCTCGTTGAACTCTTCTTCTGTCAATTTAGCAGGTTTTTTTAATATCATATCAGAGATTGCTATTTTTCCAACATCATGTAAAGATGCGTATTCTCCAATCTCTTTAATAAATTTATTTGAACATTTTAGCTTTTCAGCTAAAAATTTTGAGTATAGGTTGACTCTTAAAATATGGTTTCCTGTATCTTCATCATTGAGCTCATTTGCAGCTTCAAAACTTTCAACAAGAGCTTTAGTGATACGTTTTTCTTTTTTTGAAGCTATAGTAGCTTTTCTTAAAAGATAGAAAAGAGTTGCAATAAGTAGACTCATACTACTAAAAACAAAAAGTAGATACTGATAATTTGGTGATAATCTTTTAGGAACTGTTAGTTCAGTTTGGAGAATCTGAATCTCAGCTAGATGATTTGGGAAAATTTTATCAACTAATTTAGCTAAATCAGGATCTTTTTTGATACCAAATCCAATTTTAGGACTATTTCCTAAAAAACCAGCAACTTGAACTTTATCATCTAAATATCTATTTCCGATGGCCATAGACATAATTTTAAAATCAGCATAAACATAATCAATTTCATTTTTTAAAATAGCATCTAGAGCTGAATCAGTATCAGGATATATTTTATAAAATTTAAAATTCGGAAGAAAATTTAAAAAATATGGATTTATTTTCTCAAAAGAGATAATACCAACCTTTTTATTTTCAGCACTTTGATAAGTATCAAGAAAATTTTGATTACGATTAGAAAATGCAGCAACTTGAACTTTATAGTATGGAATAAAGTAAGCATTGCTATTATTTTCAAATAATTTTGAATCGATTGCTTTTATATCATAGTCATCATTTGGATTTTGAGTATAAACTATAGGAAGTTCAGTGAGTTTCGAGAGTTCTTCTAGTCTGTCAATCACATATCCTTTATATCCAGATTTTGTTTTATAAAAAAGAGGTAGCATTCCTTTTGCTTCTGGAATAAAAACTTTTAAACTAGAATAGCGTCTTTGTACTCTTTTGATTATAAGTTCTTTAGATAATAGTTGTTTATAGAAAATAGGTCTTTCATTTTTTAATACATTAGCAACATACTTAGTGGTAAATTCTACTTTAAATTTAGAGATAATAGATTCTAAAATTGGTTCATTTTTATTGATTGCCATCCAAAGGTGGGTTGAAGGAATATTTTCAAATGGTGTAAAACGATAATTTTTTAAAATATCGTTACTACTTTTTCCGACAACAGCATCAACTAAGCCACTTTCAAGAGCCCAAAATCCGAAGTTTTCTTTATCGTTAATAGATATAGCTTTATTTTTTAAATCTGGATAAAATTTGTCTAGAAGGATAAAGTCGGACGTTGTGGGAATAAGACCAACTTTATATTTATCAAGATTCTGAAAATCAATTATAGTATCGCTTTTAGAGTATAATCCTAAGGTGTATGAATTCAGAGTTGGTAAAAAAGAGTAATGCTTTTCTCGCTCTTTAGATTTGCTAGCATTGAATATGACATCTCCCTTGCCATTGTTTAAAATATCTTGCATTTCCGATTTTTCTAGAGATTTAAAATTAAAATTTAAACCAGTTTGATTTGTAATATTTTCAAAAAAATTTATATAAACTCCCCTTAAGTTTCCATCTTCATTTTCATAAAGATAGATATGTTTTGGATTATATACATAGACATTAAATGTTTTGTCATAATTTTTTTTAATCCAATTAATCTCTTCAGTAGAAAACTGAATAGCGAATATATTTAAATATATAAATATAAAACTAAAAAATAGTTTTAATAACATGAAATTCCTCCCCAAAAAAGACCTTAAGCTTATTATATCAGAAAAAAATGAAATACTACAGAAGTTTTTATGCAAGTAGTTAGACAGAAATAAAGTTGAATTAATCTTAAATAAAAAACTTATTTTTTGTTTCTTTATTTTTGAAGTTAAAATTTTTTAGATTGGAAATGTGTGCAGAGAATAGCCTATAAATAAAAGAATATATAGAAAATAAATAATAAAAAAGGGGATGATAGTATGAGATATCAAAAACATCTAGAAAAAACACTTTTTTTATTTGCAATTATGACTGTTATACAAAATACTTACACTCAAGAAAATAAAATAGAAAATATAATAGTTTTAGATCAAATATCAACAGATGAAAGTCTGAATTTTGACTTAGAATCACAATATGAAGAGCAGGAATTGATTACACCAGGAAGAATGGTTTTAAAAAATAATGGGGGGTATATATATTCTATAATCGATCCAATTCCAGTAGATTCAAAACTATCAATAAAAGCAAATCATAAACAAGATATAGAGTTAGGAAAAATAGATTTTTTTATATACACAAATTATGAAGAAGAGATAAAAAGGTGGGAGATATTGATATATGAAGAAGATGATTTATATCGTTTAGATCCAATTGGAAAAATAGAAGGAACAGAAATAAAGTTAAATGAACCAATACTGTTCAGTTATAAAAAAGAAACTATAAAAGAGGGGGAACGCTATTTTTATACACTAAAAGTTTTTGATGAAGGAGAGCGTTTTAATCAAACTGAAATACAAGAAATTCAATTTGTAAAAGCGATTGATTCTAATAAAAATATAGATGTTGCTAATAGTATTTACGGAAAAGATAATACAGCCATAAAAAATATTCATTTAAAAGGTTCAAAGGTTAGAGTTTATGGAAAGGATATTCAAGGAGTTAAAGAGATTTCTGTAAATAATCAAGTTGTGAATTTAGATTCAAAGGGTGATTTTTTATTTGAATATTATACAAAAAATACAGGAGAGGCAACAATACCGGTTTTATTATCAGATAATAAAGAGAATCAATATATTTATGACATGCAGATATATTTACCTAATAATTACACATTTGCAGTAGGAATGGCAGACTTGTTTGTTGGTCAAAACTATGTGTCTGGAAGTGATACAATACTTCAAGATAGTTATAAATATGATGAAAATATTTTTTCTTCTGGAAGATTGGCCTTTTATTATAAAAAAGTGTGGGATGATTATAGATTAACAGCTCAAGCAGACACTTGGGAACAAGAGACAAAGTATATTTTTAAAGATTTTTCTAAAAGAAGACCGAGGGATCTATTTGAAAAGTTAGAAAGAGATGATATAGAATTTAATTTAGGTGATGAATCAACTTATTATAGTGATACAGATAGCACAGGAAAGTTTTACATAAAATTAGAAAAACAACAATCTAGTCTTTTATGGGGGAGTTATAATACTGGCTTTACAGGCAATTATTATACTGATTACAATAGAAGTCTATATGGAGCTCAAGGTATTTATAATAGTCTTGACTCTACAAAGTTTGGTGATTCTAGAACAATTGGAAATATTTTTGTAAGCGAACCAGAGACACTTTATACGAGAGATGAATTTAGAGGGACAGGAGGAAGTGTTTACTATTTAAGTTTTCAAGATATAGTTACGGGAAGTGCAAAAGTAAAAGTTCAAGTGACTGATGGAAGAACAGGAAGAGTTTTAAGAGAGATAGTTTTAGAAGAAGGCAGAGATTATAGTATGAATGATCTTCAAGGAAGAATTATTTTGAAAAATCCATTACCAACAATAGCTTCTAGCACAGAGAATGGAATTATAAAAGATTTGCCGTATTCTGGAGATAGTATAAATTTGGTTGTAGAGTATGAATTCTATTCAAGTAATACAGATTTTGCAAAATCTACTTATGGATTAAGAGGGAAAACATGGATAACTGATAATTTAGCTATTGGAGGAACATTGGTTTCAGAGACAAGAGGAGATGAAATTCAAGATTATGAATTAGAAGGAGTTGATCTAACATTAAGAAAAACAGATAATACTTTTATAAGATTTGAGTATGCCCATTCAAAAGGAACACAAACTCTTATAAATAATTTTTCTTACAATGGAGGATATGATTCGTTTTTAGATAGAGAGAAATATGAAGAGATTATAAGTAATCCAACGAAATATTTTAATAATATATCCGGAGACGCATATTCAATATCTGGAGAAGTTGCACTTAAAGATATTGATATGAGATTTGACCCAAGAGATGGATTAACATTCTGGTATCACAAAAAAGAAGCAGGGTTTTCATCTGCAGGGTTTTCAAATAGCAGCAATCATGATGATTACGGATTTGAAAGTAGTTTTCAATTAACAAATAAATGGGTAGCAGGATTTGGAGCAAGTAAATTTAAAGAAAAGGATACGAGTTATTTAACAAGAAGTTTTATTGAGACAGAAGAAGATAGAGCTAGCATGATTACTTCTTATCAGTATAATGAAAAACTTAAATTATCTACAGAGTTAGAGTATATAAAAAATCAAGAAAAAGATAGAACTATTTCGGGAAATGATTTAATAGAGAAAGCTTTACTTATAGGAGTTAGAGCTGACTATGAATTTGAACCAAATAAAAGTGTATACGGAATAGCTCAAACTGATATCTGGAGCGAAGGGTATGGTGTAAATAATCTATATACTTTAGGGACAAAATTGAGATTAACAGATAAGTTTCGTTTGAATACTGAAGCAAGCACAGGAAATAAAGGGAATGGTGTGGAAATTTTAGGAACTTATGATTTTACAGAGAATTACAGTTTATATACAGGATATGCTTTAGATAATAATAATGAGTTTGGTTCTAGTAGTGGAAAAGAGCACACTTTGACTTTGGGTCAAAAATATCTATATGATTCTAAAACGTCGATGTATCATGAAAATCAATTTTTAAAAGATAGTATTGGAACAGGTTTTTTACAGTCATATGGGATAGATTATACATATTCACAAGATATTACAGTGGGAACTCTAATTCAACATGGAGATATAGATACTTATAGTGGGAATTTGTCTAGAACATCTTTAAGTATATACAGCAGATATTATGTTAGAGACATGATGTTGAGAAATAAATTAGAATTTGGAAAAGATAGAGGAGCTGGAATATCTGCTGATAGATGGGCCACAATAAATAGAGGAAAATGGATATTAAATGATGAGTATACTTTATTTGGAGAATTTAATTATCTATACAGAGATGCTAAAGAAAATAAAGATGATAGATCGATAGAAACAGGATTAGGGCTTGGATATAGACCTGTTTGGAATGATAAGCTGAATTTGATAGGAAAATATGAATATGTTGAAAATATAGGGATAAATAATCAGTTTAATTCAACGAATGATACGAAAGCTCATATTTTGTCTTTGGAAGGTATATATGAATTAACTCAAAAACTTGATATTGGTGGAAAATATGCGTTTCGGACAGAGGAATTTCGTGCTGGAAGAGGAGAGGGAGATTGGTATAATTCAAAACTTGATCTGTATGCAGTTAGATTAAACTATGAAGTTATTAAAAGTTGGTATGCTTTTGCAGAATATCATTTATTAAGGGATATTGAAGAGGAGGCATATGAGCATGGAGCAATTTTGGGTGTTTATAAAGAAGTACAACAAAACTTAAAAGTGGGAGCAGGATACAACTTTACCAAGTTTGATGATGATTTAAGTGATTTAGATTATAATGCCAAAGGTTGGTTCATTAACATTATAGGTAAATTCTAAAGAGGGAGGCAAAAAGTATGATAATAAAGCATAAGTTAGTTATAAAACAGTTCATATTTTTTATATTATTTGTAACAATAAGTATTTTAAATTTTGCAATACCTGAAGGAATAAAGTTGAATGATTCTGAAATAAATATTTTACCAGCGGTTAATAAAACTAGAGCTATAATAAGTAGCTTCGATCCAAATGAGGCAGATGGTTTTATAATTCAAGATAGTGGGTCTAATTCCGGAAATATTATAGTTAATAAGAAAAATTTGGTAACAGGAAGTAATAGTATAGAACCTAAAACATTAACGGTTGGAGGAAATGCAAACAATGCTTTTGGTTATAATCCAAAAGATGATTATATTTATGGGATTCAAAGAATAAATAAACCTTTTGGAAGTAATCATGAGTATAAATTAGTAAAAATAGGAAGAGAAGGAACTACTGTAGGATTTTCTGTTGAAGCAATTACAGGAATAAATTCAAGAGAATCTATATTTGTAGGGGATTTTGACAAAGAAGGAAACATGTATGTTACGGGTGATAATAACATATATAAAATAGCGATATTGGATAACGGAACGGGGATAGCTACTCCTATTGGAAGTAGAGAGAGTAATCGATTTGCAGATTGGGGCTATACGGAGATTGATGGAAAGGAAAGATTTTATTATATTTTAAATGATGGGAGTTTAAAATATTATGAAAAAAGTGGAACTATTTTAACAGAACCTACTTTAGTGACAACAGGATTGGCAACAGATCAAGGAACTGTAGTTGCGATTTTCATGGCGGGAACAAATATGTTTTATAATCCATCGGGAACAAACAAAATATATAAAGTAGATTTGACAGCCTCTAATCCAGTATCTACACATTTCACAACATTGGATAATCAAACAAGTAGTGGTGATGGTGCTAGAAATTATTTACAATTAATTCCAGATTTAGCGGTAGGAAAGGATATTTTAAACGGAACTGTAGGCGAAAATGGAGAAAAAATATTTTCTCAAGGGGAAGAGGTGAGCTATAGATTAGTTATAAAAAATTCAGGTAGTTACCCTTTAGGAATAGATAATATCTCAAAATATACGATTTCAGATAAAATAGATTTATCAAAAGTAAATAATGTAGCAACGAATGTTATAGCTAAAAAATTTAATCAATTAACTGAGGGGATAGGAACTTCTATCCAGGGATTCCCGACAGAGTTAATATATGATTCTTCTGGAGAATTTAAACTATCTTCTGATTTGAATCAACTTCCTAGGTTAGATGTAGGGGAGCGTCTGGAGATAGAATACAATTTAGCTATAAAATTATACTCATTTAGTGGAGATACAGATCAAATAAAAAACACGATAGTAGGAACGATTCCAAATAAAGAAGTAACGAGCGAGAGTCAAGCTACAGTAACAATACTTAAACCAGAAGTTGTGGTATCGAAGATATCGGATAAGGAAGGTATGATAGTTCAATCAGGAGATACGATTAAGTAT
>NZ_JTLI01000015.1 GCF_000799075.1 Cetobacterium sp. ZOR0034 | reverse complement strand
TGGTTTGCCATTTCTGGCATTTTGTTATTTTCATAACTTCTGACTATTTTCTCTATTCGGTTGTTAATGTCCTTATTTTTTTCTTTCGTCTGCGGTGTTTCCCGCTGACAAATATAATAGTACCACAAATTTTAAAGTTCGTCAACAACTTTTTTTATTTTTTTTATTTTTTTTATTTTAAAAATAAAAAAAAGATAGTAAAACCATTGATTTCACTATCTTTTCAAACTACAAATTTATTTTCTAAGATCATCAACAAGTTTAGTCTTCTCACTTGTCTTTTCATCTTTTAATTTTACAACTTTAGCTGGATTTCCTGCTACGACTGCACCAGCAGGAACATCTTCTAACACTATAGCACCAGCTGCTACCACTGAACCTTTTCCAATTCTAACTCCTTCTATTACAACAGCATTAGCTCCTATCATAACATCATCTTCAACTATTACAGGTTGTGCTGATGGAGGTTCTATCACTCCTGCTAATACAGTTCCTGCTCCAACATGACATCTTTTTCCTACAATAGCTCTTCCACCTAAAACAGCGTTCATATCTATCATAGTCCCCTCACCAATTTCAGCTCCAATATTTATAACAGCTCCCATCATTATAACAGCGTTATCTCCAATCTTAACTTTATCTCTTATTATTGCTCCTGGCTCAATTCTTGCATTTATAGCTTTTGTATCTAATAAAGGAACACCTGAATTTCTCGCTACATTTTCAACAAAATAGTTTTTTATAGTTTCTTTATTTTCCTCTAGTATAATAGAAATTTCTTGCCAATCACCTATTAAAATAACTCCTTCTTCACCTTTAAAAGTAAAAATACCATCATTTTCAAAATCAACACTTCCATTTATATAAACTTTACTTAATGTTTTCTTTTTAGAATTTTTTATAAAACTTATTAACTCCTCAGCTGTTTCTAATCTCATCTTTGTAATACCTCCTAATTTTTATTGAAAAATATCTTCCATTGTATATAATCTTGCTTCTTTTCCTTTTATAAATTCAGCACATTTCAAAGCTCCTACAGCAAATATTTTTTTTGACAGAGCTTTATGAGTTATTTCAATAATCTCATCCTCTCCTGCAAAAATAACTGTATGTTCTCCCACTATAGTTCCACCTCTAACAGCATGAACTCCAATCTCTTTAGCCTCTCTTTTAGCCACTCCTTCTCTACCATAAACCACATTGTATTTTTCTGTTAAAGCTTTTTGTACAGTATCTAAAAGAGTTATTGCTGTTCCACTTGGTGAATCTATCTTTTTATTATGATGCTTTTCTATTATCTCTATATCAAAGTTACCTTCTAATTTTGGTGTTAGAGTTTTTAAAACTCCATTCATTGCATTCACTCCCAAAGATGTGTTTGAAGATAATAAAATTGGAATATGTTTCGATGCTGCTAAAAGCTTCTCTAAAGTTTCTCCTGTATATCCTGTTGTAGCTATTACTAATGGATATTTTCTTTCAACACAAGAATCTATTAAGCTATTTAATTTACTAAAATGTGAAAAATCAATTACAACATCAATCTGCTCATCTTTTTTTATCTCTTCTATATTATCAACAAAAGCTACTATTTTTTCTCCGCCTAACTCTTTTATAGTTTTTCCCATAGCTCCTGTTCCATGCATAGCTATTTTCAAATCTCTTCACCCACTTCTGCTAGCTCTTTTTTCAGTATATCTATACTCTTTTGTTCTAACTCTCCTAACGGTAAACGACATCCACCAACATTCATACCTAAAAGGTTCATAGCTTTTTTCACTGGAATTGGATTAACTTCTACAAATAGTGATTTTACTAATCCATTATATTTCAACTGAAGTCTTCTAGCTTCGTTTACATCTCCATTTAAATAGCTATAAACCATATTATGAACCACTTTAGGCTCTATATTTGCTAAAACAGAAACTGTTCCTACTGCACCTATCGACATTAAAGGAACCGTCATATCGTCATTCCCTGAATATATCTCTAATTCAGGAACTAATCTTGCAATTTCACATGCATATGATATGTCTCCACTAGCTTCCTTTATTGCTACTATATTTTTTTGTTTTGCTAATTTTTTTAATAATCCTAAAGATAGATTAACTCCTGTTCTTCCAGGTACGTTATAAAGCATAATTGGTAAATCAACAAATTCCGCTATTGATATAAAATGCTTATAGATTCCATCTTCATTTCCTTTATTATAATAAGGAGTTACTAATAATAAGCCATCAACTCCCATACTTTCATATTTTTTAGACATTTCAATCGCTTGCTTTGTATTATTACTACCTGCACCAACAATTATAGGTAGCCTTTTTTTATTTACATCTAAAACAGTTTCAACAATTTTTATTTTTTCATCATCTGTTAGTGTACTCGCTTCTCCTGTTGTTCCTAATATTATTAGAGCATCTGTGCTATTTGCACAATGATATTCTACTAATTTTGATATCTCTAAATAATTTACACTCATATCTTCATTAAATGGTGTAATAAGTGCTACTCCTGATCCTTTAAACATATGCTACCCTCCACTACTAAATTTATAATTTGAAAATGTTCCTTTTATATTATAGGTTAGTTTCAAAAAATTCAATTCATTTTTTTAGATTTTTTATATTCTATTTATTTTTTAATAACTTCAGCTTACAAAAACTATTTTTTCTAGTCCATTATATAAGTTCCATTCTCGTTCCCTAAGCTTTCTCCAACAAAAATAGAAACACCATATTTCTTTCCTATCATTACAGCTCTTGTCTCCATAACTTTAGCACCATTTCTTGACATCTTTTCCATATCATCATAAGAAATTTTAGAAATCTTCTTAGCTGTAGTACTTTTTCTAGGATCCTCTGTATAAACTCCATCAACATCAGTATATATTTTACATTCACATTTTAAAAAACCTGCAAGAGCTACTGCTGTTGTATCAGAACCCCCTCTTCCTAACGTTGTTATATCTCCAATCTCATTAACCCCTTGAAATCCCGCAACTATAACTATTTTGTTGCTTTTTAATGTTTTTTCTAAAAACTCTGTATCTAAACTTATTATTTCACTATCTCCATGTTCTCCATTTGTTTTTAATCCTATTTGATACCCCGTATAAGAGACCGCTTCACATCCGATTGAGTTCAATGCTAAAGATAATAGTGCAACACTTTGTTGCTCTCCTGTACTTATAAGCATATCAAGCTCTCTTTTATTTGGTGTTAATGAAAAATATTGAGCTTTTTTCAATAGCTCATCTGTTGTTTTTCCCATTGCTGAAACAACTATAACAATTTCTTCAACTTTTTCTTTTAAACTCTTTATATAATTTGCTATTTTTTCTATCTTTTCCAAAGTAGCAACTGAACTTCCTCCATATTTCAAAACAACTCTCATCACTATGCACCTCTCAAAGTTTTTATATATATTTTACTTCTTTTAATCATGATTTTAAATTTATCAATTTCTTATTTTTTTTGTTCATATAAATTTCAAATAAATAAATATTTTATTACAATTTTATATTTATAAAGTTCTTAAAATATGAATTGTTTTTTTAAAAATTTGTTTTTATAAAAAAAAAAGAATATTATTAATTAATTATTCTTTAGGAGGTTACCATGAATTTTCTATTAAATAGCATTACTAAATACAGAAGAGATTTACATCAAATTCCAGAAGTTGGTTTTAAAGAGTTCAAAACTCAAAAATATATAATTGAAGCTCTTACAGCTATGGGTTATAATCCCAATATAATCTGCGAAACGGGAGTTTATGTTTTCATTCCCGGAAATTCAGAGTATTGTAAAGCTTTTAGAGCTGATATAGACGCTCTTTCTATTCAAGAAGAAAATACCTGTGAGTTTTCATCAAAGCACTCTGGCTTTATGCATGCATGTGGACACGATGGACATACTGCTGCTCTCTTAGGTTTTGCTCAGTATCTAACTACTATTAAAAATAAAAGCATCAGTACTCTTTTAATATTCCAACCTGCTGAGGAGGGACCTGGTGGAGCCAAGTTTATTTGTGAAGCTGGTTTATTAGAAAAATATAAAGTAAAAGAGATCTACTCATTCCATCTTTTCCCAGACTTAGAGGAAGGAACTGTTTCAACTAAAGCCGGTCCTTTTTTTGCTCAAGCAACAGAGTTTGATTGTAAAATTATAGCTAAAGGTGGGCATGGTGGAATGCCACACAAAACAAATGATCCCCTAATACCTTTTACTAAAATAATAGATTCTTATCAAACTATAATCTCTAGAAATCTTTCTCCATTCAGTGCAGGTGTTATAACTGTTGGACAATTTAATGGTGGAACTGTTAGAAATATTATTCCTAACTCTGTAGATTTCCATGGTACAATTAGAGCATATTCACAAGAGGATACTGAAAATATCATAAAGAGAATGAAGGATATTCATAGAGGAACGGAATTAGCATTTAATATAAAAGTGGAGGATGAATTTAGAATTCTTTATCCAGCAGTTATAAACGATGCTAAACTTTATAACAAGTTTTTAAACGTTTCAAATAATTTTAATTTTATAGAAGGTGAAACTTTAGCATTAGCAGAAGATTTTGCTTTTTACGGTGAAAAAGTTCCTGCTGTATTTTTCCTACTAGGAACTAAAAATAAAAAGAAAAACTTTGTATCTCCTCTTCATTCATCAACATTCAATTTTGATGAAAAAGTTCTTCTTGAAGGAATTAAACTATTCACTAAAATTTGGGAGGACAACAATGAAATATAAAATGATTGTTACTGACCTTGACGATACTCTTTTAAACTCTCAAGGTAAAATTTCATCTGAAGATAAAAAAGCCATCATGGAAGCTCAAGAAGCTGGAGTTAAATTTGTTTTAGCATCAGGAAGACCTACATATGCAATGAGAGATCTTGCTAAGGAACTTCAACTTGAAAAATATGGAAGTTTTATTTTATCGTATAATGGCTCTATTATAACGGATTGTAAAACAAATAAAAATATTCTAGAAGAAACTTTAACAGTTGATGAAATCCATAAGCTTTATGATTTTAGTAAAAGAAAAAATGTCGAAATTATAACTTACCTAGAAGATACAATTGTATCTGAAGACTATAGCTCATACATCGAAGTTGAAGTAGATTTAACTAAGATGCCATTTGAAAAAGTTAAAAATTTCAAAGCCGCTATCGATAAAGACTGCGTAAAATGTATCATGTTAGAAGACCCTAATTATCTATCAAAAGTTGAAAAAGAATTAAAAAACGAGTTAGAAAAAGAGTTTTCTATCGCTATTTCAAAACCATTTTTCCTTGAGATTACAAAACTTGGGGTTGATAAGGGAAGTTCTCTTTTGAGATTAGTTGATTTAATTGGAATTAAAATAGAGGAAGTTATTGTCGTTGGAGACTCTTATAATGATTTGCCTATGCTTAAAGTTGCTGGACTTCCGGCATGCGTTGAAAATGCAAAACCTGAAATTAAAGATATCTGTAAATTTATATCAACTTCAAATAATAACAATGGTATGGCAAATCTAATAAAAAAATTAATATTTAAAAAGTAAAGTGGTTAGCCACTTTTCTTTTTAAATAAAATACTTTGATAATAAAAATAATTGACATTTAAAACATCTCATGGTAATATCATAGTATCAAATTTTTGGAGGAGTTTTATGCAAGTTTTTATTCATCATATATACGAGTTTGAAAAAGGTATTAGAAACCTTATTTTACATACTATTTCTGAAGATCTTTTAACATTTGTTGAGGATAGACTTAATACAAAAAATATAGCTTATAAAATATATAAAATAAAAAATGGAAGATACAATGTTTTCTTTGGAGATGAATCTTGTATCAACGTTATCAAAAAAATTGATAAATCTAATCTCTCTGAATACACTGCTGAAGAGGATTTTATTCTTGGAATTATGCTTGGATATGACAGAAAAAAACAATGTGATAGATATATACAATTTAAAAACAGAGAACATATCAAAGTTTCATAAAAGGAGGAAGAAATATGGTTGCTATTGTGGGTGGCTTAAAAAGAGGAGAAAGAGAATATCTAGAATTACTAAAATCTTATAATCTTAAAGGAAAAGTTTACAATACTCAATGCCCTAATTTTTGCAAAAAAATTAAAAATTGTGAAATGTGTATAATTTTCACAAATCTCGTTAGTCATAACCTTTTAAACAATTGTACTAAAGTTTGTAAAACTCAAAATATTCCAATTGTTCATTTAAACAATAACAGTATTTCAACACTTAAAGAAAACCTAGAAAAAGTCTACAAATAAAAAAGATTGCAATTATTGCAATCTTTTTTTCACATAGTTTAACCATGTTAAAACTCTTTTATTCTTAAGTAAAATCAAAATAACAAAATATATTATCCCATAAATTATAGGAGTAATTATTAACGTTAATAAATTTCCATAAGCTCTTAGCATATCTATTCTTAAATAAATCACTATTGAAATTATACTTCCAATAATTATTGTTAAGATTCTATCTTTAGTCATAATTTTATAATCCAAATAAAGTCTCTTCATCTGATAAATTTTAACTAATGCTATTATAATCTCTGTAATGAGTGTAGCTATTGCTGCACCATTTCTCAAATAAAGGGGTATTAAAAAATAATTTAACCCAATATTCAGAAATACTCCAGCTATAGAGATTATCAATATATCTCTTTCCAAATCGTTTGGCAACATTACCTGTCCACCTATAAATGTCCCTATCGCCAAAAATACTAAGCAAGGAGACATTATAATCATTGTTTCAATAGATCCAATAAATCCTTCTCCTGAAAATAAAACTGTAAATTCCCTAGCTAAAATCATCATCAAAACTGTAGCAGGAATTCCAACTATAAAAGCATAATCCATAAATACATCTATATTTTTATAAATATTCTCTTTCTCTTTTCTTTTTATAGCTCCAATTATTCTAGGAGATAACACTGTTCCTAAGGTTAATATTACAGGTAAGACCATTTTATACATTTTTACAGCAGCTGTATATAATCCAACCTCTGTATCGTTTATCATTATTCCAAGCATTGTGGTATCAATACTTCCATATATTCCTATCGTAAAAATATACAGAAATATTATCAACATACTTTTCAGATGTCTTTTGAAATTCAATTCTTTAAAATTAAAATTGAAATATTTTCTAACACTAAAAACATCTACTACTCTTGCTAATACTTCTGGAACAACTAACAGCAGAGCATACAAATAATAATCATCTGGAGTTTTTATAAAATAAAATAAAAATCCTAATGATAAAATTCTAATTGTAAATGAACGAATTAATCTTCTTTTATGATTTTCCATAACCACAAAAAAATGATTTATATGAAAACATTCAAATAATACTTGAGCTGAAAAAATATAAAATATTAAACTTTCTTTTGTAAACTTACCATAAGATTTTACAGTTATTAAAAGAATTAGTAAAGAACCTACACTACTCAAAATTGTCATTAAAAAAAGTTCTGTAAAAATCTTTTTAAATTCTCCCCAATCTCCGATACCTTTTGCTTTAGATAACTCTTTTATTCCATAATTTGGAGCTCCTAAAACTGACACAATAACAAAATAAGCTACAACTCCCTGCACAAAATAAACTTTCCCTAGATATTCTGGCATTAAAACTCTAGATACATAGGGAAAGGTTATTATCGGGAAAATTGTATTACTTATTATAAGTAGTACATTGTATAAATAATTTTTTGAAACTGACATCTCTGTACATCCCTCTAATTTTCTTTTGGATTATAAAATATATAACCGATTGTTATTACTGCTAAAATCATTTGATACCATAACAACGGAATTATATCAAATGGTGAAACTTTACCACCAGCAAAACTAAGCATTATCAGCATCTGAGCTCCATAAGGAATAGCTCCTTGAGCAATACATGAAAATATATCCAAAACAGAAGCGCTTTTCTTAGGGTCTACTCCATATTTTTCTGATATTTTCTTAGCAATTGGTCCATTTATAATTATTGCAACAGTATTATTTGCAACTGCCATATCTGTTAATGTTACCAATAACCCCATACCTATTTGAGCACTCTTCACACCCTTTATTCTTTTTTCAATTGTATTCATTATCCACTCTACTCCACCAGCTTTTGTTACAAGTGATGCTAAACCTCCTGTTAAAAGAGAGAGTAAAAATATCTCTGTCATTCCTGTGAATCCATTATAAATCTCTTTTGCATAAGTCAACCATGTAAAATCACCATAAAATAGACCTATTGCTCCCGAAAGTCCTATTCCAGCTGTTAAAACAACAAATACATTTACTCCTATCAAAGAAAGAACTAACACAAATATATAAGGAAGAACTTTTATTAAATTAAAAACATACTCTCCAGTTTCTGGTGCTACATCTGGCTTTCCAAATATAATTAGTAAAATTAAAGTTAAAATTGCTGCTGGTGCCGCTATTTTTATATTAACCTTAAATTTATCTCTCATCTCTACACCTTGAGTTCTTGTAGCCGCTATTGTCGTATCTGAAATTATTGAAAGGTTATCTCCAAACATTGATCCACCCATTAATGCCGCTAATACCAACGGCATTGAAACACCACTTTTATCTGCTAATCCAACAGCTATTGGTGCTAACGAAACTATTGAACCTACAGATGTTCCTGTTGCAGTTGAAATAAATCCAGCGATTACAAATAATCCTGGTGCAATATAATGAGAAGGTACATACGTTAATCCTAAATTAACTGTAGAATCAACTCCTCCCATAGCTTTTGAAACTACTGCGAATGCACCAGCTAAAAGATAAATTATACACATCGTTATAATATCCTGATGACCACATCCTTCTAAAAAAGTTTCAAATTTTTCCTTAATGTTTCCTTTGAAAAGTAAAAATGCAGCAATTATTCCTGGAAAAATTGCCACCGGTGCTGGTAATTGATAAAATGCTAACTCCACACCCATTGAATCTAATATGATTCCGCTTCCTAAATAAAAACCTATGAAAACTAGAAATGGAATTAATCCTTTAAAGTCTCCTTTTATTTTTGTATTCATTTTTTACCCCCTTTTTATTTTCTTATACATTTTTATGAGTATACATTATTTTTCAAGTTTTATCAAATTTTTAATAAAAAAAAGCTTCGGTTTAACCGAAGCTTTTACATTAACTATTATCCTCTTATTTCAGATACAGTTTTGATTTTAAAGTTCTTGAATACGATTGATCCAGCAAATCCTGTTAAGATACCCGCAGCAGCACATAGTCCAGCTGTTATTAATACCTCTTTAGCAGGGTTGAATCCGAACATTACTGCGAAACCAGCGATTGGTGTTGCTGTTCCTGTAGCGTTGTTGATTAATCCAAAGTAGTTAACGATCATTCCAGCTATTCCTCCACCTATGAAGTTAGTTGTAAATACTGGAATTGGGTTTGCAGATATTATATCCGCTTGTGTTAATGGCTCGATTGCAACAGCTATCGTTGTTGATCTATCTCCAAACTTCATTCTATCAAAGAACACATAGTTCATGAATGATGAAGCCATTACAGATAAAGCTCCTATAGCCATTGGTAAACCAGTTAATCCTAACATTGCTGTTAATGCCATTGAACTTATTGGAGCTGTTGCAACTACTGTTATAACTCCTCCTAAAATAAATGCCATTACATACGGACTAGCTGATTGAGCTGCTATAATTATATCTCCAATTGTTTTTAAAGCGAATGTAACTCCAGGTGAAGTGAATTGTGCAATTCCTCTTCCTAAAGGTGCCGCTAAACAAATAATAACAATTAAATCTAATCCATCAGGGATTTTCTCTTCTAATTTAGGTATGATGAATGACATTACGTATCCAGTGATAAATCCAGGGATGATTCCCATTCCTCCACAAACTACACCTAACATAACTGCATAAACAGGGCTTACACCTAAAGCTAACGGTACTAATATTGCTGCCGCAACTCCTCCCATTGATCCTGCTGACGCTCCAACATCTCCTAAAAACTTAATTCCTAAAAGATCTCCACCAACATATAATTGGAAAGCTTCTACTAGAAAACTCGCCGTTGCTGCTCCTGCTAGAGCACCCATAGCCTTCATTCCTTTTGGTGCTTTTAAGCTAAACCCAGTAAAGAATGCTAAAACCAATAATAATAATACTGAACCTTTTAATAATTCCATTTTCCCTCTTTCCTCGTTAACCTTGTTAAAAAAATAACAATAGGTCAACCTAAACTTTTTTTCTCACAGAATTGATTATACCTTACTTTTTACAAAAAGTAAAGTACTTTTTTAATTTTTATGTTTATTTTTAAAACAATTCAATATACGTTTAACACATTTAATTTATACTTTACATGGAAATGAATTTTGTTTAGTCATATAAAATCTTTTTTTATGAAAAATTGTTATATTTTTCACATTAGACTTTTAGAAACATCCCTAAAATTAGTATTTTATATGTTGTTTATGTCATAAATTTATGTTAAAATTTAAATATCTAAATTTAATTGGGAGGTATTTATAATGAAAAGAGTTATTAACACAGCCAAAGCTCCTGCAGCTATTGGACCTTATTCTCAAGCTATCGAAGTAAACGGAACACTTTATGTTTCTGGACAAATTCCATTTGTTCCTGAAACTATGACAGTTATCTCTGATGACGTTAAAGAGCAAACTAAACAATCTTTAGAAAATGTTAAAGCAATCTTAGAAGAAGCTGGATACTCATTAACTGATGTTGTAAAAGCTGGAGTTTTCATTAAAGATATGAACGATTTTGCTGCTATAAACGAAGTATACTCTGAGTATTTAGGAGATGTTAAACCTGCTAGAGCATGTGTTGAAGTTGCTAGATTACCAAGAGATGTTAAAGTTGAAATAGAAGTAATTGCAGTTAAATAATAAAAAAGATGAGGATTTCCTCATCTTTTTTATTTATTTTGAATATTTATCTTTATAGCAGAGAATTTACATTTATCATAACAAAGTTGACAACCTATACATTTAGATTGATCAATTTTATGCTTCTGCTTCACTTCTCCTTCAATACATTTCATTGGGCAAACTCTAGAGCAAGCTGTACATCCTATACATTTCTCTTCAATTATTTCAGCTTTTTTTATCTCTTTCACTTCACTATTGATTGCTTTTGTTGGACATTTAACTGCACATAATCCACATTCAACACATTTCTCAGGATTAATCTTTGCAACATTATTTTTAATCTCTATTGCATCTACTGGACAAGCTTTTTGACAAAGACCACATGCTATACATGCTGCTGTACATGCTTTTCTCGCTACAACACCCTTATCTCTTGATAAACAATTTACAGTAACTCTTTTGTTCATTGGTAGCATCTCTATCAATCTTTTTGGACAAGTGCTTACACATTTTTTACAAGATACACACTTCTCTTCATCGATATTAACTATTCCTTTTTCAGTAACTGTTATTGCATTAACTGGACAAACTTTAGAACAATCTCCATATCCTAAACATCCAAACTTACATGATTTATCTCCACCTGCATATAGATTTATAGCTTCACAAGTTGTTAATTTACCTTGAAACTCATATGTCTTTGTTGTCTTTGTACAATCACCTTGACATAGTAATTTAGCTACCATTTTAGGGCCTGATAAATCTACCGTTGCTCCCATAACTTTCGCAATCTCTGATGCAACTGCTGGTCCTCCTGGTGAACAAGCTGTCATCTCAGCTCCATTTAATGCTATTGCTTCTGCATATCCAGAACACCCTGGGTATCCACATGCACCACAGTTTATTCCAGGTAATATCCCTTGAATCGCCTCTACTTTTTCATCAACCTTCACTTCAAATTTTTTAGAAGCATAGGCTAAAAATAGTCCCATTGCTAGTCCTGTTCCTCCTAAAGATAAAACAGGAAATAATATTGATTCCATCAACCTACCTCCAAATTATATTTGCATTCCGCTGAATCCCATAAATGCCATTGCCAAAAGTCCTGCTGATATAAATGCAATTGGAACTCCTTTAAATGGACCTGGAATAGCTGCATACTCTATTCTTTCTCTTATTCCCGCTAACAGTACTAAAGCTAATGTAAATCCTATAGCTACAGCTGCTCCGTTTATAACAGATTCTATAAAATTATATCCTTGTTGAATGTTTAAAATAGCTATTCCTAACACAGCACAATTTGTTGTTATTAAAGGTAAAAATACACCCAATGCCTTGTATAAATTTGGTGATGTTTTTTGAATTGCCATCTCAACAAATTGTACTAATGACGCTATTATCAAAATAAAAGCTATTGTTTGTAAATATTCTAAATTTAAAGGAACTAATAGATAGTTATAAATTGTCCAAGTTACACCCGAAGCTAATGACATAACGAATGTTACTGCCATTCCCATTCCGATTGATGCTTCCACTTTCTTAGAAACTCCCATAAATGGACAAATTCCTAAAAATTTAGCAAATATTATATTTTGAATAAAAATTGCTGTTATAATTAAACTAAATATTTTTGCAAAATCCATTTCTTATTTCACCCCGCTTTTTCTAGCTTTAAAATAATTTTGAGTGGCAATTATAAACCCAATTGTTATAAATGCCCCTGGTGCTAATATGAAGATTAAAGCTGGAGTAAATCCTGCTGGTGTCACTGGAATTCCAAATGCAGTTCCATTTCCTAAAATCTCTCTTATAGTTCCTAACACAGTTAATGCTAAAGTAAATCCTAAACCTGCTCCAACTCCATCTAAAAGTGATTTGAATACACTGTTTTTTGAAGCGAAACTTTCCGCTCTTCCAAGCACTATACAGTTTACAACAATAAGTGGTATAAATAAACCAAGCACCTTGTATAAATCTGGAAGATAAGCTTTCATAACCATTTCAACTATTGTAACTAATGAAGCTATAACCATTATGAAAGCAGGTATTCTAACTTTATCCGGTATAAAACTTTTCATCATAGATATTAGCATATTCGAAAATACAATAACCGCCATAGTTGCTAATCCCATTGCCATTCCATTTATTGAAGATGATGTAACTCCTAATGTTGGACACAATCCTAATAATAAAACAAAAACTGGATTTTCTTTTATTATTCCATTTAATAATATCTCTTTATTTGATTTTGCCATTATCTTTTGTTCACCCCACTATTAAAGCTATTTAGAGCTCTTTTAATTCCTGTATAAACAGCATTTGGAGAGATTGTTGCCCCTGCAAATCCATCTGCCGATTTATTGAATTCATATGAAGCATCTTTTCCTATAGCTTTCTTTTGCCATTCTAAATCTAGAATTTTTGATCCTAATCCTGGTGTTTCTTGGCTACCTATTATATTTAATCCTGTAACTCTTCCTCTTCTATCTATTCCTAATACAAAGTCTATATTAGCTGCATATCCAGGTTCCGAAACAGTTACAACATAACCTACAGGTTTTCCATTATCTCCATTTCCTGGAATAAAATCTAAACCATCAACTTTTACTATAGCTTCTTCATCAAAAGATATTGCTTTTGGTAAAACTAAAATTCTAGCTGCATTTACCGCTGCTCTTTCATTTTCTTTTATAACTTTTTGAGTTACTCCGTTTACAAGTGATAAGATTCCAGCAGATATTGAGGCAATCAATGTCAAAACTAGTCCATAGTGAATAAATCTATTTTTCTCCATTATTTTACCTCCCCAAATTTTTTAGGGCTTATATATCTATTTATAAGCGGTACGAACCCATTCATTATTAATATCGAATATGCTACTCCTTCTGGATATCCACCTTTAAATCTAATTAAAGATACTAAAATTCCAATTCCTAAAGCAAATATAGCTTTTCCTTTTGGAGTGTGAGGAGAAGTTACCATATCTGTTGCCATAAAGAACGCTCCTAAAAATAGTCCACCTGAGAATACATGTAAGAATGGATCTGCTCCAGCTATCAAAGCTGCTATAAATACTGTTCCTATCATAATCGTCGGTACTTTCCAGTCAATTTGCTTTTTGTAAATTAAATATAATCCACCTAAAAGTAATGCTAATGCAGAAGTTTCTCCTAAACATCCACCCATTTTCCCTACGAAAGTATTTAAATATAAGTTTCCTTTATCAATTAATGCTACATCTGATCCTAGACCTCTCTTCATTGTATCTAATAGGGTTGCTCCACCCATATCATCGTACATAAATGTTGTTATTGCAACTGGCCAAGACGCTTGAACAAATGCTCTTCCAACTAATGCTGGGTTAAATATGTTGTGTCCTAATCCACCGAACACCATTTTTCCTAATATAATAGAAACTACAGCTCCTACAATTACATATGCCAACGACATATAAGGTGGTATAACAAAAGCATATAAAATTCCTGTTATAATTGCACTTCCATCAAAAATCTGAACATCTTGCTTCATCAATTTCTGACAAATGAATTCTGTTATCATACATGATAAAATAGATACTGCTGTTACTACTATCGCTCTAATTCCAAAAAAATAGCTCGCTGCTAAAAGTGCTGGAAGTAATGCAATTATCACATCATACATTACATCATCTACAGTTTCTTTAGTTCTGATATGAGGCGATGGCCCCATCTTTAAAATTTTTGCCACTTTTTTCCTCCTACTTTTTCATCGATCTAAGTTTAGCTTTTCCAATTTTTATAGCTTCTGTTAATGGCCTATTTGCAGGACAAATATATGCACATGAACCACACTCTATACAGTCCATTAAGTGATATTTTGCTAACTCTTCCCATTGTGAAAATTCAGCTAATCTAGCATACATTATCGGTTCTAAAGACATTGGACAGGCATCTACGCATTTTCCACAACCTATACATGCTTTTGGTTTGCAGTAGTTTGTTTCCTTTTTTGTTAAGGCTAATAACCCTGAAGTTCCCTTTATTACCGGTACCTCAAGTGTCAATTGAGCCATTCCCATCATAGGTCCACCCATAACTATTTTTTCTACTTCACTTTCATCATAACCACATCTCTCTAAAAGAAGAGATATTGGTGTTCCGATAGCTGCTTTTAAATTCTTAGGGTCTTTTACAGCTTTTCCTGTTACTGTTACTACTTTATCTACTAAAGGCAATCCATTCACTATCGCATCATAAATTGCGGCTGCTGTTGTTGTATTATTAACCACTACACCTACTGCTGATGGCAACTTTCCAGATGGAACTTCTTTATTAAGTATTGCTTTTATAAGAGACTTTTCTCCACCTTGTGGATACATAGTTTTTAAAGGCATAACTTCTATATTTGTCCCTTCTGCAGCTTTTCTCATAATATCTATAGCTTCTGATTTGTTATCTTCAATTCCAATAACAGCATTATCTACATTTAAAATGTACTTCATTATTTTTATACCTTCTATTACTTTTGAAGGCTCTTCAATCATAACTCTATTATCTGAGTTTAAGTATGGCTCACATTCTGCTCCATTTAATAATAAATAATCTATCTTTACATCTGCCGGAGGGTTTAGCTTTATATGAGTTGGAAATGCTGCTCCTCCAAGTCCTACTATCCCTTTAGCTCTAATTATTTTCAGAAGTTCATCCTTACTCATTTTTTCCCAGTTTGAATTTTTTTCTAAATCAATCCATTCATCCTGTTCATCATTTTCAATTACAATTGTTTGTACATTCCCCATTAATGGAAATGGGAGATTTTCAATTTTTTTTACTATTCCACTTACACTTGAATGAACTGGCACAGATAAAAAAGCTTCTGAATCCGCAATTTTTTGTCCTTTTAAAACTTTTTCTCCTATTTCCACTGAAGGAACTAAAGGAACCCCTATATGTTGAAGAAGTGGTATGAAAACCATTTTTGGTGCTGCCAATAATTCTATGGCTGCATTTTCAGTTTGGATCTTATTTTCAGGTGGATGTACTCCGCCTTTGAATCCGAAGAATTTCATAAAAATATTCCCTCCTTTGTAGTAAAAAACTATATTCCATTGTTAGAATAACATATTTATTTATATTTAACAACTTTTTTGATCTATTTTTTTGCTTTTTTGTGTTACTTTTTGTTATATTTCTGCATAATTTTATCTATTTGAGTGTCATTTATAACATCGTCCAATAAATTTTTTACTGAATTAAACATTGGATCTACAAGCTCAGATTCCTCTTTTGTGAATCTACCCAATACAAAATTTATATTTTCATCTTTATTTTTTGCTTTTCCAATACCACATTTAACTCTAATAAAATCTTGCCCTAAATGAGATATAATAGATTTTATACCATTATGTCCTCCAGCACTCCCATTTACTTTAACTCTTGTTTTACCTAATGGTAAATCCATATCATCATATACTACCACTAACTCTGTAGCTGGATCTATCTTATAAAATTTCACAACCTGAACTACTGAATTTCCACTTAAATTCATATATGTTTGAGGTTTTAAAAGAATAACTTTTTCTCCATCTATTGTTTTTTCTGTTATTAATCCCTGAAATTTTTCTTTAAATTGATTAAATCCCTTTTTATCTGCAAATTCGTCAAGTATATCAAATCCAACATTGTGTCTTGTTCTTTCATACTCTCTTCCTGGATTTCCAAGTCCTACTATTAGCTTCATTTTTCCTCCTAAATATTTTTATAGCTATAAAGAAAGAGAGAATCTAAGATTCTCTCTTTCAAAGGTTTTATTAGCAATTCCCATCAAATTGGTACTTTGCAAGTCCTCCTAATGAAGTCTCCTTGTACTCATCTTTCAAGTCTTTTCCTGTTTCTCCCATTGTTTTTACAACTTGGTCAAATGTAATGCTGTGCTTTCCATCAGTATACATAGCATATTGAGCTGAATCTAAAGCTCTTACTGCCGCTGCTGCGTTTCTCTCAATACAAGGTATTTGAACATATCCTCCAACTGGATCGCATGTTAATCCTAAGTGGTGCTCTAATGCCATTTCTGCCGCATATTCGATTTGCTCTAATGATCCACCTAATATGAAACAAGCCATTGCTGCTGCCATTGCACAAGCTGATCCAACCTCTGCTTGACATCCACCCTCTGCTCCTGATATAGTAGCATTTTCCTTTATTATGTTACCAATTAATCCTGCGATTGCAAGACCTTTTAGTACCTCTTCATTTGATAAGTTATACTCCTCTTTTAATGCGTACATTAATCCTGGAATTACACCTGCAGCTCCACAAGTAGGGGCAGTAACAACTCTACCTCCTCCTCCGTTTTCTTCAGATACAGCTAGTGTATAAGCGAATATTCTTCCAACAAATCCATTTCTAGACTTGTCGTTTCTTGCTTTTCTGTAGAACGATTGTGCTCTTCTTTGTAATCTAATTGTTCCTGGTAAAACACCATTTTTTGAAAGACCTGATTGTACAGAAGCTTCTAAAGCAGTTCTAATTTGATCTAAGAAATACCAAATTGACTCCCCTTCACTTTCTGTAACAAATTCCCATAACTCTTTTTTATTTTTTTCACACCATAGCATAATTTCTGCCATTGTTCCAAATGAATAAACCTTTGATCCACCCTGTCTTTGTTGTCCTTCTTCCATGATAGTTCCTCCACCAACTGAGAATACTAACCAAGACTTTAATTCGTTTCCTTCTTTATCTAAAGCTATAAACTTCATTCCGTTAGTGTGATACGGATGAACATACTCTGGCATCCATACAATTTCTGTAGATTTAGGCTTTAACGTTTCAATAACTATGTAATCTGTTAAATGCCCTTTTCCTGTTAATGCAAGTGATCCGTATAACTCTACTTTAAAACTTGCTGCATCCGGGTTTTCTGCCTTAAATCTTTTTGCTGCTCTCTCTGGCCCCATTGTGTGAGAGCTTGATGGTCCATTTCCAACCTTAAATAATTCTCTTAGTGAATCCATTTTTCCTCCTGAACTTTTAATTAAAAATTTTACTGTCTAATCTCTCCATTATAGTTTTTAGCTATTAACTTTAAAATCTTATCAACAGTTATATTGATATCGTTTTCCTCAAGGGTTCCATCTTTCTTTCTAAGAACGATGCTAATAGCTACTGATTTTTTATCAGCTTCTATTTTATCTCCTTGGTAAACGTCAAATATAGCAACACTTTCTATTAGATTTGATGACTTTTTAATGTCTTCTAACATCTTCCCTACAAGTACATCTCTATCTAAAACAACTGCAATATCTCTTGTAACTTCTGGATATTTAACAATTCTCTCATATTTAACTTTTTTAGCTCTATAGTTTAATAATGTCGTTAAATCCAACTCTGCAACATATGCTTTCTCTCTCTTGATATCCATATTCTCTGCAATTTCTGGATGAATTTCTCCAAAAGTTCCTATTTTTATTTTTCCTATCTTTATATCTGCACTTCTTCCTGGATGGAAGTTTTTATCTTCTGATCTTTCTAATTGATATCTATTTACACCCATATACTCTAAGAATTTTTCAACAAATCCTTTTAGAGTATAGAAATCCATAGCTTCTGGTTTTGGATCCCATAAAGATTTAGATGTTTTTCCAGCTAAAGCAATAGATGCTCTTAATGTTTCATTTGCTAATCCATCTTCTTTTGGTGTAAATACTCTTGATACTTCAAAGAATCTTAATCCATTTTGATTTCTATTTAAATTATCTCTTATGTTTGCTAATAAGCTATAAACTAAAGTTGGTCTCATAACTGCCATATCATCACTTATTGGATTTGTTATCTCTAAAGTTGGCTCTGTTATCCCTAACATTTTGATAGCATCTCTTGAAATAAAGCTATAATTTATCACTTCTTGTAATCCTAACTTAGCTAAAATCTCTTTTGTCTCGTCTACAACAACTGTCATAGAATCTTTTATACCAGGTCTTATATTTTCTTCTGGCATTTTATTTTCTATGTTATCAAAACCATACATTCTTATAATCTCTTCATATAAGTCTGCTGTTCTTGTTAAGTCCCCTCTATATGACGGAGGAGTAGCTAAAATTGTTGTTGAATTTAAAGTTTTTATATTTATACCTAAATTCGTTAGAATTTTTCCAACAATATCTATTTCTATATCTTTTCCCATGAATTTTCTTAACTTATCCATATTTAAAGGAATTTCTATTTTTTCATATTTTTCAATATATTTATCAATGCTTCCTTCTAAAATCTCTCCACCTGTTAACTGAGAAATCAAGTCAGCTGCTCTCTCTAAAACCTCAAGATTATTTTCAATATCTAATCCTCTTTCAAATCTATAAGATGAATCACTTGATAGTGTTAAATCTTTTGATGTTCTTCTTATATTTTCAGGTGTGAAGTATGCACATTCTAAGAATATTTCTGTCGTTTCTTCACTAACTTTACTTGATTCTCCACCCATTATTCCAGCTATTCCTAAAGGTTTTTCAATATCTGCAATAACAAGCTCGCCCTTATTAAGCTCTCTTTCAATACCATCTAAAGTTACTATTTTTTCTCCTTCAGAAGCTTTTCTAACAATAATTTTTCTGTCTGCAATTTTTGTTAAATCATAAGCATGTAAAGGTTGATTACACTCAAATAGTATATAGTTAGTAGCATCTACAACATTGTTGATTGGCTTTAATCCCATAGATAATAATCTATTTTTTAACCACTCTGGTGATTCTCCAACTTTTATGTTTTTTATAACTTTTCCTGTGAATCTCTTACATCTTTCTTTATCTTCGATTCTTACATCTATATGTCCTGTGTTAATACTTTCAATTATACTTTTTGATTCAAACTCAGGCCACTTTATTTTTCTTCCATAGTAAGCTGCAATCTCTCTAGCTATCCCTATGTATGATAAACAATCTGGTCTATTTGGTGTAATTTCTAATTCAAATATTACATCATTCAATTTTTTGTAAGCTCTATATTCTACACCTAAAGGTGCATCTTCAGGAAGTATAATTATTCCATCTCCATCATTTCCAAGACCTAACTCGACCTCAGAACATAACATCCCTTGAGATTCTATACCTCTTATTTTACTTTTTTTGATTTTAAAATCTCCCGGTAAAACCGCTCCAATAGTTGCTACTACAACTTTATCTCCTAATTTATGGTTAGGTGCTCCACAAACTATTTGAAGTTCCTCTTCAGCACCAACATTAACTTTTAATAAAGTTAACTTTTCAGCTTCAGGATGTCTTCCATACTCTGTTACCTGTCCTATAACAACCTTTGCTAAATCTTTACCTTGCTCATCTATAGCTTCAACCTCTTGACCTATCATTGTCAAAGTGTTTTCTAACTCTTTTATGTCCTCTTTTATATCGACATATTGCTTCAACCAATCCAACGAAATTAACATTATATGCCTCCACCTTTTATTTAAATTGCTTTAGGAATCTTACATCATTTTCAAAGAATGCTCTTAAATCATCAATACCATATCTCAGCATTGTAATTCTTTCTATTCCCATTCCAAATGCAAATCCTGATACTTCTTCTGGGTCATATCCTACAGCTGCTAAAACTGCTGGGTCTACCATACCGCATCCCATAATTTCTAGCCATCCACTGTGTTTACAAAGTCTACAACCTTCACCTTTACAGATTACACATTGTACATCCATTTCAGCACTAGGTTCTGTAAATGGGAAGAAGTGTGGTCTAAATCTAACTTTTGTTTCTCCAAATACTCTTGTAACAAATTGCTCTAGCATAGCTTTTAAGTTAGCAAAAGATACCTCTGGTCCAACCATTAATCCTTCCATTTGGTGGAACATTGGAGTATGAGATATATCATAATCATTTCTATAAACTTTTCCTGGACAAACCATTCTAAATGGAGGTTGATTTTTTTCCATATATCTTGCTTGTACTGGTGATGTATGCGTTCTTAAAACAACATTTTCACTCATATAGAATGTATCTTGTAAATCTCTTGATGGGTGCGTTTCAGGAATATTTAACGCATCGAAGTTATAAGATGTAAACTCTACTTCTGGTCCTTCTGCAACATCAAACCCCATCTCCACAAATATATTTTTTAAGAAATTCATAGTTTCAGTTATTGGATGTAATCCTCCTGTAGAAACCTCTCTTCCTGGAAGCGAAATATCTAAAGTTTCTAACTTTAACTGCTCTCTTTTTACTTCTTTACTAATTTCATTCATTTTTTCTTCGATTAAAGTAGTTATGAAAGTTTTTACTTCGTTAACCATTTGACCAAATGCTGGTCTTTCTTCTGGCGATAAATCTCTCATTGATTTAGAAATTTCTGTGAACTCACCTTTTTTTCCTAAATACTTAACTCTAATCTCATCAATTTCTTGTAGTGTTGCTGCTTTTTGGATGTTTAAACTAGCTTCATCCTTTAAAGCATTCAGCTTATTCTTCATCTGTTTCCTCCTAAAACAAGGCTTTATTATTTTATATCTTTATAATTAAAAGTCAACTCTTTATTTTCAATCAATAACACTCCATATCTATTATCCTTTAAAGCTCCTGGATTAAAATATGCTATCCCATTTTTTATATTTAAATAAGGAATATGAGTGTGACCAAAACAAACAGCATCTACTTTATATTTTTCAGCTATCGCTTCTAATGTAGTCAAATTTTGTTTCACATTGTAAAGATGACCATGTGTTATAAAAATCTTTACACCTTCCACATCTATAATTTCATTATCATTAAATTTTCTATCAAAAATATCACAATTACCTCTAACTATATGAAACTTTATCTCTGGAAATGCAAAAGAACACTCCTCTCCATCCCAACTATGATCTCCGCTCCATATTACTATAGTAGGATTTTCCTGTGTTATTATATCATAAATTTTACCCATGTTGCCATGAGAATCTGTTATTATTAATATTTTCATATATCTTATCCTATAAATATTGACACTTGTGATTTTTCCATAATACTTAACCCTTTTCGGCCTGTTATCTTCTCAAAAAAATAACTGACACTAAGATTTCCCATAACTAATAAATCTAATTCATTAATTTCCTCTAAATATTTCTCTTTGGCTACTTCACCATCAAAATTTTTCCATTCCACCTTTTTTCCTTTTTCTTCTAAATATTTTAATAAAGTATTCTCTTCAATTTTATAAAGAAGAGTTAACATCAAAAAACTATTTATTTCAGGAAAAATATTTATAAATGAAAATACACTTTTATTTATTTTCACACCGTCATCTGTTGAAATTCCAACTTTTTCTAGTGCTTTGATCCCTTTTTCTCCAACCATTATGATTGGTTTAAAATGATTCTTTAAAACTGTTATGGCAGATTCTGACAAAGTTTCTCCTTTTTCAAACATTAATAAATCAGCAGATTTCATATACTCTTTTATTATATCCCAAGGAAAACCAAATTCTAAATTTAAAGGTTCTTTAATCCCTTTTAAACTTAATCTCTCTTGAAGTTTTTTTACTTCTTGTTCTTCTAATGCATCTCTTTCTTGAGTGAAGGAGTTATTACTTAAGTTTACTATCATTCCATCCATAGTTGCTGGAAGTATTTCGTCTCTTCTTACATCTTTGATATATAAAGGTACTATTTTGTATCCAAATCTCTCTTTAAAAAATATCGCACTATCAATTAAAATATTTTTCTTTGATCCTTCACTAAATACAACTAAAACTTTTTTCATAATAACTCCTCCTTTAGTTTAAATTACTCTTGAGTTGCCTCTTCTGTTTCTGATTCTTCCTCTTTGAAACTTGCAATTGATACAACTTTCTCAGATTGTGCTTCATTTACTCTCATAATTTTTACACCTTGAGTTGCTCTTCCGATTATTGATACTTGGTTAACAGGAGTTCTTATTACTACTCCTGATGATGTTATAACCATTAACTCCTCTTCTTCTTTAACAGGTTTTACTGCTACAACATCTCCAGTTTTATCACTACATCTTATATTTATAACACCTTTTCCACTTCTTGATTGTAGAGGATATTCATCAACTCTAGTTCTCTTTCCATATCCATTTTCTGTTATTGTTAATATAGTTTCATTCGCCGCATCATCTATTAACAGCGCCGATATTACTTTATCATCTTTTTTAAGAGATATTCCTTTTACTCCACTCGTATCTCTACCAGTTACTCTTACATCATCTTTCGAGAATCTTATTGAGTGTCCTGCTTTTGTAGCCAAGAATACTTGCTCTTTTGATTCCACTGGCATAATTCCAACGAAGATTATGTCATCTCCATCTCTTAATTTTATGGCTTTTAGTCCAGCAGTGTTAATATTTTTATATTCACTTAAGGTAGTTTTCTTAACCATTCCATCTCTTGTTACGAATACCAACTCTTTATCTTGACTAAATTCTCTTATTTTTATTATCTCTCTAACTTTTTCATCTTCTTTTAGTTTGATTAAATTTCCAATTAATCTTCCTCTAGCTTGCTTTGAAGATTCTGGTATTTGATATACTTTTAAGTGGAACACTCTTCCTTTATCAGTAAATATCATCATAGTATCTAAGTTAGACATTACTTCCATTCTTTCAACAAAGTCATCTTCGATGGTATTTTGAGTAGAAACTCCTTTTCCACCTCTTTTTTGGGCTTTGTATTTATCTAATTCCATTCTCTTTACATAACCTCTATTTGTTACTGTAACTAAAACGCTATCATCCTTTATTAAATCTTCAGGTCTGATTTCCATTCTTTCTTTTTCGATAGTTGTTCTTCTAGCATCATCATATTTATCTTTTATTTCGATTAACTCTTCTTTGATAATCTCATAAACTTTTACCTCATCTGCTAAAATACCACTTAATTCAATTATTAAAGATTTTAATTCTTCATGTTCTTTATCTATCTTTCCTCTTTCAAGACCAGTTAATCTTTGTAATCTCATATCTAATATAGCTTTCGATTGCTCTTCACTGAAACCATATTTATCAATTAAAGAAACTCTAGCTTCGTTTGCATCTAATGATCCTCTAATAATCTCAATAACTCTATCTATATTTTCAAGGGCTATAATAAATCCTTTTAATAAATGAGCTCTTTTTTCAGCTTTTGTTAAATTAAACTTAGTTCTTCTTGTTACTACTTCAAATCTATGTTTTAAATACTCATTTAAAACTTCTCTTAAGTTTAAAACTCTTGGAACGTTATTAACTAAAGCTAGCATAATTATTCCAAATGTTGTTTGAAGTTCTGTGTATTTGTATAATGAATTTAAAACTAATTCAGGCTCTTCTCCTTTTTTTAGTTCAATTACAACTCTAATACCATCTCTATCCGATTCATCTCTTAAATCTGATATTCCTACAACTTTTTTCTCTTTTACTAAGTTTGCTATTTTTTCAATTAAAGAAGATTTATTTAATTGATAAGGAATCTCTTTTATGATAATACTCTGTCTACCAGTTTTAGTTTCCTCTATCTCAACTTTTCCTCTAACTCTAACTCTTCCTCTTCCTGTTGTATATGCATCATATATTCCAGCTTCACCATCTATAATTCCACCCGTAGGAAAATCCGGTCCTTTTATATATTGCATTAATTCAACTGGAGTTATATCTCTATTTTCGATTAATGCTAAAACTCCATCTACAACCTCTCCTAAGTTATGAGGCGGTATATTTGTAGCCATTCCTACTGCAATTCCTGTAGCTCCATTTAGCAGAAGATTTGGTAATTTTGCAGGTAGTACAATCGGCTCATCTAATGAGTCATCGAAGTTTTTTCTAAAGTCAATTGTATCTTTGTCGATATCCTCTAAAATCTCATTACTGATTTTAGACATTCTAGCTTCCGTATATCTCATCGCTGCTGCTGAATCTCCATCGATAGAACCGAAGTTTCCGTGTCCATCAACAAGTTCATATCTATATGCGAAATCTTGAGCCATTCTAACCATAGTATTATATACTGCCGAATCTCCGTGTGGATGATACTTACCTAAAACTTCCCCTACGATTCTTGCTGATTTTTTGTATGGTTTATCGCTTGTCATTCCCATTTCATTCATAGCAAATAAAATTCTTCTATGTACTGGTTTTAATCCATCTCTTACATCTGGTAAGGCTCTACTAACTATTACACTCATAGAGTAATCTAGATAGGATTGTTTCAACTCTTCCTCTATATATCTATTATTCACATTAGACATTATCTTTTCCTCCTAGAACATTCTTTTTATTACTGTTTATATACATTTATATATCCAGATTTTTTACGAACTCTGCGTGTTCTTCAATAAACTCTTTTCTCGGTTCAACTCTATCTCCCATCAATTTGTCAAATAGTATATCTGCTTCTCTTGCATCATCTATCGTAACCTTTAATAGAGTTCTTGTATCTGGATCCATAGTTGTTTCCCAAAGTTGCTCAGGATTCATCTCTCCTAGACCTTTATATCTTTGAAGATTATATCTTTTATCGTCACCCTCAAGACCAGCTACCATCTCTTTAAGCTGTCTATCACTATATGCATATGATACTGTTCTACCTTGAGTTACTTTATATAATGGTGGTTGAGCTATATAAATATTTCCATTATGGATTAACTCTACCATATATCTATAGAAGAACGTTAAAATTAAAGTTCTTATATGAGCTCCATCGACATCGGCATCGGTCATTATTATTATTTTTCCATATCTTAATTTCTCGATATTAAAATTATCTCCAATTCCTGTTCCAAACGCTGTTGCCATAGCTCTGATTTCAGCATTTTCTAAAGCCTTATGTAATCCTGATTTCTCAACGTTTATAATTTTTCCTCTTAGAGGTAAAATTGCTTGGAATCCTCTATCTCTTCCTTGCTTTGCTGATCCACCTGCTGAATCTCCCTCAACTATATAAACTTCACATTCTTCAGAGTTTTTAGACGAACAATCTGCTAATTTTCCAGGTAAAGATCCTATATCAAGTGCTGATTTTCTAAGAACTAACTCTCTAGCTCTTTGTGCTGCCTCTCTAGCTCTCTTTGAATTTAAAATTTTATCAATTATAACTTTTAAATCATTTGGTGCATCTTCTAAATACATCTTTATTTGAGCACCTGCAACAGTTGAAACAATACCAGTTACTTCACTATTACCTAGCTTTGTTTTTGTTTGTCCTTCAAATTGAGGTTGAGGTACTTTTACAGATACTATCGCTGTTAAACCTTCTCTAATATCCGATCCTTGAAGTTTCCCATCCTTATCTTTGATTAGCCCTGTACTTTTTCCTAAATCATTTATCACTCTTGTTAAAGCTGTTCTAAATCCACTTACATGAGTTCCACCCTCATGAGTATTTATATTGTTAACAAATGAGTATATTGTTTCTCTTTGATTTGTATTATAAGTCATTGCAATCTCTACAGAAACATTATCAACTTCTCCACTCATATAGAATGGTGTTTTTATTATTGCTGTACTATCTTTCTCAATCTCTTTTATATAATCTAAAATTCCACCTTCGAACTCTAAATTTACTGTTTTTGGAGTTTCTTTTCTTAAATCAGATAAAACTATATTTAATCCTCTATTTAAATAAGCTAACTCTCTTAATCTTGTTTCTAAAGTTGAGAAACTATAAACTAAAGTTTCAAAAATTTCATAATCAGCTTTAAATCTTACAGTTGTTCCACTATCTTCTGCAACACCAATTTCTGCAACATCTTTTTCTGGTACTCCTCTATTATATTTTTGATAATATACTTTTCCAGCTTTTCTTACAGTTACTTCAGTCCATTCAGAAAGAGCGTTAACTACCGAAACTCCAACTCCATGAAGCCCTCCAGAAACCTTATAGTTATTATTTTCAAACTTTCCTCCAGCATGAAGAACCGTTAATACTATCTCTAATGCTGACTTTCCATACTTTGGATGGATATCTACTGGAATTCCTCTTCCATTATCCGTTACTTCTATTATATTATCTGGTAATATTGAAACTTCAATTTTTGTTGCGAATCCAGCTAACGCCTCATCCACCGAGTTATCCACAATCTCCCAAACTAGATGATGTAGTCCTCTTTCTGAAGTAGTTCCGATATACATACCAGGTCTTTTTCTTACAGCTTCCAATCCTTCCAAAACTGTAATATTTTCTGCTTGATAATTATTCGTTGTCATCTTTATCCTCCAATAGCTTATCTACGACATCCTTTAAGGAGCAAGGCTTACAAATTTCCTCATCTCCTAAAAACATCATTCCGCAAATATCACATTTTTTATATCCCTTCGATACTAATGCCAGCTCTCTTTCTTTTGATTTTCTTTTTAAAACATCTATTTTTTCTTCTAAAGTTAAATCTCTTAGTTCAGAAATAAACTCGACATTTCTATTTGCTTCAATCTCGTTGCTCATATAATCAGAATAATCTAAATTCTGAATTTTTGAAATCTTAAATCTTATATCTTTAACATAATCTTTTTTTAAAATATCCTGAACTTTTCTCAAATATTTATTTTTGTTCATAGACATATGGTGAAGGTACACACTATCTTCAACAAGTACATACAACACTCCATCTTTTATCCAAAGCGGCTCACTTTTATCAGAAAGTTTATCAACAATTTCTCGCCAATGACCTCTTATTATTCCCTCTTTTAACTTTCTACTTTTAATAATAGCTTCTTCTACAGCCTCACTCACATTCATAATGTCCATCTTGAATCTCTCCTTTATCAATCCTAAAGTTTTTAGATTCTATATTTAAATCTGTTGTTGAGCTAATGAAAACTTGTAATTCTCTTTTTTTTAGATAGTTTATAATACTATCTTTTCTTATAGAGTCAAAATAAGATGATATATCATCAATTAGAAAAATAGGTGTTTCTCTTTTTTCTTTTATAACCATATCTATTTCAGATAACTTCAAAGCAAAAATTATTGATTTTTTTTCTCCTTGGGAAGAATATGATTTTGCTTCTTTTGTATTTAAAATAAACTTAAAATCATCTCTTTGTGGTCCAACTAAAGAGTATCCATATTTAATTTCTTGTGATTTAAACGTTCCTATTTTCTCTCTTATTTTTTCCTCTATTTTCGAGAGATTTAATCCCTTAAATTCGCCAATAAAGCTTTCATATTTTAAACTTAACTCTTTTTTATTATCAAAAAGTTTTCGATAATTTAAATTTAATATTATTGATATATTTTTTACATATTCTATTCTTTTCAAAACAATCTTAGCTGCTAATTTTATAAATTCATCCTCGTATATTGAAAAAATTTCATCTTTAACTTTTTTTTCTTTCAAATATTTATTTCGTATTTTCAAGATTTTATTAAAATCTCTCAAATTTTGAAAATATTCATAATTACTTTGAGCTATTTCAGCATCAAAAAATGATCTTCTAAAACTTGGACTTCCTACAATTAATTCAATATCTTCTGGAATAAATGTTACTACATTTACTTTCCCATAAAATTCATCAAAAGATGTTTTTTTTCCATTGTATTTATATTCTTTATTTTTTCTATCAAGCTTCACGCTTAATGTTTTTTCAGAAATTAAATCTCTATAGGAAATATAACTTCCCATCTTATCTCTATTATATTTGATTAATTCAATGTTTTTTGAGGTTCTAAAACTTTTTCCTGTAGCACTAAAATAGATAGCTTCAAGAATACTTGTTTTTCCCTGACCGTTTTTTCCAAAGAAAAGATTAAATCTTGGAGAAAATTGTATGTTTCTATCTTCAAGATTTCTAAAATTTATATAATTCATCTCAAGAATTTCCAATATTAATGTCACCTCAAAATTATAATAAAATTAAGCTACAACAAATACCAATCCTAAAAATTCAACCTTATCTCCTGGATATAGTTTTTTTCCACGTCTTTCTTCCACTTCGCCATTTACTTTTACTTGACCATCTAAAATAAGCTCTTTTGCTTGTCCACCAGTTCCAATTTCACCAGTAAATTTAAGAAACTGATCTAATTTTATAAACTCAGTAGAAATTTTTATTTCTTGCATTTTAACCCTCCTAAAATATTTTTAGTCTATTATATATTTTACCATAAAACTAACTTTATTTCTATAATATTTATGGGCTTTCATAGGGAGATTCCCCCTTATAAAATACACTTTTCTTTTATTTTTCTTTTATTTTTTTATTTATTTCAATATACATACATTAAGTATGTTTTCAATTCTTATTTTTTAAAAAAAATATTGATTTTTTATTATTTTACATTCATAAAATCTTTTTATTTGAACACTTTTAAAAAGTGTACATTTTTATTTTTTGTGTTATTTTCTAAACTTTTAGTATTATTTAAGTTTTTTTTGTTATATTTATAAATTTATAATTATATGTTTTTATGTTTTTATTTTTGTATATATACATTATTTTTTTTTACTAGGCAACTTGTCCTATGTATATTATATATTTTAGAATATAATTAAAAGGATAAAGTAATTTTTGATAGTAATATCAAAATAATAATATAGTTATAGAGGAGCTGGTAATGTGTCTATACTGAGAAGTATATTCGGGATTTTTGCAATTTTATTTTTAGGTTATCTTCTATCTTATGATAGAAAAAATATCAAATGGAGAACTATCGTAGCTGGATTTGCACTTCAATTTGTTTTTGCTTTTATTGTTATGAAAACTTCAGGTGGAGCTTACGTTCTTGAGTCTGTTTCAAATGGATTCAACAAAATAATTGCACAAGCCAACGAGGGAATACAATTCGTTTTTGGTGGCCTTTATGGTCCAGGAAGTAACATCGCTTTCGTTTTCGCTTTTAATGTTTTACCACTTATTATTTTCTTTGGTGCTTTAATTTCTGTTTTATATCACCTTGGAATTATGCAATTAGTTATTAAATATATTGGTGGAGGAATTTCTAAGCTATTAGGAACTAAAGACGCTGAATCTGTATCTGCTGCTGCTAATATTTTCTTAGGTCAAACAGAAGCTCCATTAGTAATTAAACCTTACATCGCAAATTTAAGTAGATCTCAACTTTTCGCTGTATTGACTTGTGGTGTTGCATCTGTATCAGGTTCAACTCTTGCTGCTTATGCGGCCCTTGGAGTTCCTATGAAGTATCTTATTGCAGGATCTTTCATGGCTGCACCAAGTGGATTAGTTTTTGCTAAATTAATTATGCCTGAAACTCAAGCTGATTCGGAAGAAGAAAAAATTGAGTTTACAAAAAGTGATTCTGTCAACGTAATCGAAGCTGCTGCTAAAGGAACAATTGATGGTATGAATATCGCTCTTATAATCGGAGCTATTTTAATATCTTTCATCGCTTTAGTTTCACTAGTTAATATGATTTTAGGTGGCATTGGTGATATTTTTGGAATCAAAATAACTCTACAGATTATTTTAGGTTACATATTCGCACCTATAACTTACGCTATGGGAATTCCATGGAATGAAGCTGTTTACACAGGAAGTTTATTAGGACAAAAAATGGTACTTAATGAATTCGTTGCTTATGTAGATTTCACTCAAAATTTATCAGGTCTTTCTGAAAAGACAATTGCTATTATGAGTTTTGCTCTTCTTGGATTCGCTAACGTAGCGTCTTTAGGACTACAAATAGGTGCTTTAGGTGCTATTGCTCCTAATAGAAGAAGTGAAATTGCTCAAGTTGGTATGAGAGCTGTTTTAGGTGGTTTCTTAGCTTCACTTTTAAACGGAGTTATTGCTGGAGTATTTTTCTAAAATTTATTTTTCTAAAAAAGACAGTTTTTCTGTCTTTTTTTTATTATATATTTTTTATATTCTATAAATTTTACTATTGTTTTTTACCTCTTTATATAATATACTCGTACAAACAAAAATAATTAAACTAGGAGGAAACAATGAAGAAAAAAATCAGAATACCTGATACCTATGTAATCATCTTTTTTGTAGTTATAGTTGCTGCTATACTGACGTATCTCATACCAGTTGGAAGCTTTACTATGGAAAAAATTCAATATGCTACTGAAGCTGGTATGAAAACTAGAACAGTTCCTG